>BNXD01000001.1 GCA_025999315.1 Bacteroidia bacterium
ATCGACGACAAACCGAGCGCAGAGTCGAGCTTGCTCGAAAACTCTGCCGAGGTGCGAAGGAGAAAGGCGAAGCCAACGAGGAGAACCGAGCAGCGTTGCGAGGGCCGCAGACCGCTTGCGGGCTACGGCCGAGGTAGCGCGAGGAAGGCAAGCGTCCCTCTGCTTGCTTTCCTTCACGGGCGTCCCTTTGCCCGCCAACTTCTCGACGAAGAAGTGAGCGCAGAGGCGAGTTTACCCGCAACTCTGCCGGGCGACAAGGAGAAAGGCGAAGGCAACCCCGAAAGCAATCATTTATACTCCACATGTCATGCTGAGCGAAGCGAAGCATCTAAAAATGCTTGATTAAACAGCATGACCGAGACCCTTCGACTCCACTTCGTTCCGCTCAGGGTGACATGGCATAAAAGCCGAACTCATAATATGTCATGCTGAGCAAAGTCTTCCCGGGCAGCGTTGCGAGGGCCGCAGACCGCTTGCGGGCTACGGCCGAGGTAGCGCGAGGAAGGCAAGCGTCCATCTGCTTGCTTTCCTTCGCGGGCGTCCCTTTGCCCGCCAACTTCTCGACGCTCGAAGCGAGAGCAGAGACCGCTCGCGGGCTATGCCTCGCAATCGACGACAAACCGAGCGCAGAGTCGAGCTCGCTCGAAAACTCTGCCGAGGTGCGAAGGAGAAAGGCGAAGCCAACGAGGAGAACCGAGCAGCGTTGCGAGGGCCGCAGACCGCTTGCGGGCTACGGCCGAGGTAGCGCGAGGAAGGCAAGCGTCCCTCTGCTTGCTTTCCTTCGCGGGCATCCCTTTGCCCGCCAATAGCAGGAGAAAGGCAGGCGTCTTTTTGCGAGCCAACAACACCCGGCGGTTCGCCTCGGCTACTCGCTTGGAGAAAATTGAGCTGCGACGCCAAACCTCCTCCTTTTAGTCCCCTTGCGGGGCTAACGTCGTCAAACAAGTGGCGTCGCCGGTCGCTCAATTTTCTCTGCTCGCTTAACGCCCCGGCTCAATGCCGGGGATGCGTCGCCTCTTCGAGGCGATTTGGAAGTGTTGTTGCGCTTTCCGAGCGGGCAAAAGTATATGGTTGCCTTTCTCGGTCGGCAGACGGCGGGGGCTGCCCTGTTGTGGCGGTCAGACTCGATGCCGTAAGGCGAGGGCGCACCGAACAAAGGGTGGCAGCCCTCCGCCCAAGAAACGCAGAGTGTGGCTGCGGGCTGTGCCGGCCTCTCCGAGACCGAAAAACAGGTAGCGTTTTATCTTAACCGTAAGTTTGATCGTTAATCAAACGCCTTTTGAGCCCGCTGCGCGCGGGGCGAGGAATCTAAAAACAGAGTGTTGACACGAAATCGCCACGCCCATATTTTGCAGTTGCGGGCAATGCCCGTTCTTTTCGGGGCGCTCCCCGCCGCCTGTGGGCCAGAATCGACAGAGCTCGATGCCTCCTCACCGCCTGCGGGCCCTCGCAAACACGTCGATATTTGTTAAAAGATATTTTTTGTGTTTTGCATAATAATTATAACTTTGTATAATATATAGGTGAAGCGAAAATATCGGACACAGCAAATACCCTTTAAATCAATAGCTCACATATGGAGAACATCAAATTTTACAGCGGAGAACAGATCCCTCTCGAGTTGCACAAGGTGCGCGTGGTGCAGAAGCTCCACCTGGTTCCCATCGAACGTCGTCTGGAGGCGTTGAACGAAGGCGGTTACAACACTTTTCGCCTGAGCACCAGGGACGTGTTCCTAGACATGCTCACCGACAGCGGCGTCAACGCCATGAGCGACAACCAGGTCGCCGCAATGTTCCAGGCCGACGACGCCTATGCCGGTTCGCAGAGTTTTGAGCGGTTGCAGAAGGCCGTGGAGGATGTGCTGGGCAAAAAATATCTGCTGCCCGTCCATCAGGGACGCGCCGCCGAGAATGTCATCACCCGCGCGTTCATGAAAAAGGGCGATACCGTCCCGATGAACTACCACTTCACCACCGCTCTGGCCCACATCCTCGAGAACGGCGGCAAGATCGCCGAGTTGCTCCACGACGACGCGCTCAAGATCAAAAGCGACAAACCGTTCAAGGGCAACATCGACATTGACAAGCTGATCAACTGTATCGAAACCGTCGGCGTGGACAAGATACCGTTCATCCGCATGGAGGCTTCGACCAACCTCATCGGCGGACAGCCCTTCTCGATCGCCAACATGATGGATGTGCGCCGTGTGGCCGACAAATATGGCATCATGCTGGTGCTGGACGCTTCGCTGCTGGGCGAGAACGCCTATCTGATCAAGCAGCGCGAGGAGCAGTGGAAGGAGAACTCAATGGCCGACATCATCAAGACGATGACCGGCCTGGCCGACCTGGTCTACTTCTCGGCACGCAAACTCACCTCCTCGCGCGGCGGCGGCATCTGCACCAACCGCAAGGACCTCTACGCCAAGATGGAGGCGTTGATCCCTCTGTTCGAGGGCTTTCTGACCTACGGCGGCATCTCGGTGCGCGAGATCGAGGCCATGGCCGTGGGTATGTACGAAACGCTCGACGAGACGATGATCTCGCAGAGCCCGACCTTCATCAAGTATATTGTCGAAGAACTCGATGCGCTGGGTATCCCGATGGTGACGCCTCCGGGAGTGCTCGGAGCGCACGTCGACGCCATGCAGTTCTGCAGCCACATACCGCAAAACGAGTATCCGGCCGGGGCGCTGGCCGCAGCGTTCTATCTGGTGTCGGGCGTCAGGGGCATGGAGCGCGGCACCGTCTCGAGCGTCAGGGACGAGAACGGCGTGGAGCTACTCTCCGACGTCGAGTTGTTGCGTCTGGCCGTGCCGCGCAGGGTCTTCACCCTCTCGCAGTGCAAATATGTGATCGACCGCCTGCACTGGCTCTACGACAACCGCCAGATGATCGGCGGGTTGGAGTTTGTCTACGAGCCGCCGGTGCTGCGTTTCTTCATGGGCGGTCTGGCTCCCAAGACCGACTGGCCCGAGAGGCTGATGGCCAAGTTCCGCAATGATTTCAAGGACTCGCTGTAGACGCCGCGACGCCTTTCAACATGAGCAGAGGCCCCTTGTAGGGGGCCTCTGCTTTTTGGGAGGGGGCATTTCCGGGCGCGGCAGGATTTTGCGGGCCGGAAGACAGGTCATAGTTGCAGGAGAAAACAACGACCGAAGCGGTAGCAGAGCCTAAACTGTCTTGACATTGCCTTCGTGCGCCGGATGCTGCTGGCCGGAGCCAGCGGAGGGTTGTCCAAAAGTCGCAGACGACGACAAGCCGAGCGCGCAACGGTCTTTGGTGGACTTTCGACAATGGCCAGACTTAAGGTTTATGGCAAAACGCTGCCTGCTTTTCGGTCTCGAAGAGGTCGGCACAGCCATAGCCCATTTTGCGCTTTCCGGGTCGCTTTCTGGCGGAGGGCGGCCGGGCTCCGCGCTTTTTGAAGAGGCGCGACGACACTTGTTCAGATCGTCTCGAAGAGACGAAGCATCCCGGCATTGAGCCGGGGCGTTAGGCGAGCGGAGGAAATTGAGCGCCCGGCGACGCCACTTGTTTGACGACGTTAGGCCCCCAATGGGGACTAAAAGGAGGAGGTTTGGTGTCGTAGCTCAATTTTCTCCAGGCGAGTAGCCGAGGCGAACAGCCGGAAGTTGTTGGCTCGCACAAAGACGCTCGCCTTACTCCTGAAATTGGCAGGCAAAGAGACGCCCGCGAAGGAAAGCAAGCAGAGGGACGCTTGCCTTCCTCGCGCTACCTCGGCCGTAGCCCGCAAGCGGTCTGCGGCCCTCGCAACGCTGCCCGGGAAGACTTTGCTCAGCATGATATATTATGAGTTCGGCTTTTATGCCATGTCACCCTGAGCGAAGCCCTTTTCATGTCACCCTGAACGAAGTGAAGGGTCTCGGCCATGCTGTTTAATCAAGCATTTTTAGATGCTTCGCTTTGCTCAGCATGACATGTGGAGTATAGATGATTGCTTTCGGGGTTGCTTTCGCCTTTCTCCTTGTCGCCCGGCAGAGTTGCGGGTAAACTCGCCTCTGCGCTCACTCCTTCGTCGAGAAGTTGGCGGGCAAAGGGACGCCCGCAAAGTTGGCCAGCAGAGAGACGCTTGCCTTCCTCGCGCTACCTCGGCCGTAGCCCGCAAGCGGTCTCTGCTCTCGCTTCGATCGTCGGTTGCAGCCCGCCGCCCAAAAAGCGCAGAGTGTGGCTGCGGCTGTGCCGATCTTGCACAGCAAGGCCGAACGGCAGTCAGAGTCTCTCCTTGACCTTAAGGTTGACCGTTGTCAAAAGTCTTCTGAGTTCCGCTACGCGCGGGGCGGTCCTTTTTTATAAAAAGGACCAAAAACTTCCGGCTGTTCGCCTCGGCTACTCGCCTGGAGGAAATCGAGCTACGACGCCAAATCTCCTCCTTTTAGTCCCCATGCGGGGCCTAACGTCGTCAAACAAGTGGCGTCGCCGGGCGCTCAATTTTCTCCGCTCGCTTAACGCCTCGGCTCAATGCCGGGGATGTTTCGCCGCTGCGAGGCGATTGGAAAGTGTCGTCGCGCCCAACGTTCAGAAATCGCGGAGCCCGGCCGCCATTGCGAGGAGGCGTAAAGCGGAGCGCGTCGAGAGCGAGGCGGTTGGAGCCGCAGGCGCCAAGCGAGCCGCTGTTTGAGGGCATTAGGCGCGTAAGCGACTAAAAGCCCGAGTTCGGCGCAGCAGCCTCACGAATAGCGCGTAGTAGCCCCGCAGCACCGGCGGCGATTTTTGGTTACTTTTTATAAAAAAGTAACCGCCCCGCGCGCAGCGGTCTCAGTAGACCTCCGACAAAGGCCAAACCTACGGTCTGTGCGCAGACAAAGCACGGAGATCAAGTCAATAGACCGCATGTTTGGTCCAAATTCAAGGTCTTTTCAGCCGCTTGCCGCTGGGGCCTCGCTACTTTTTGGCGGCAAAAAGTAGCACAAAAACCGCCCGGCTGTTCGCCTCGGCTACTCGTCTGGAGAAAATTGAGCTACGACGCCAAATCTCCGACTTTTAGTCCCCATTGGGGGCCTAACGTCGTCAAACAAGTGGCGTCGCTTGACGCTCAATTTTCTCCGCTCGCTTAACGCCTCGGCTCAATGCCGGGGATGCTTCGCCTCTTCGAGGCGATTTTGAAAGTATTGTTGCATCTTTTGTTCAAAAATCGCGAAGCCCGGCCGCCATTGCGAGGAGGCGTAAAGCGGAGCGCGTCGAGAGCGAGGCGGTTGGGACGAAAGTCCCAAGCGAGCCGCTGTTCGAGGGCGTTAGGCGCGTAAGCGACTAAAAGCCCGAGTTCGGCGCAGCAGCCTTGCGAATAGCGCCGAGGTTGCTTAGACTTCTCCGCCGAAGTTATTTGTGAGCTATTTTGGCCTCTGACAACTTGACGACGCGGAGCATAGCTCACGCTATGCGACAAGGAGGCAAGGCAGGCAGAGGGCGAAAGAGCCGCAAAGAACAAGAGCGGAGAAGTTTAAACAACCTCAAAGTAGCCCCGCAGCACCGGCGGCGATTGTTGGCTCGCAAAAAGACGCTCGCCTTACTCCTCCTTGCAGGGCATAGTCTGCAAGCAGCCTCTGCTCCTGCTTCGAGCGTCGTTTGGCCCTTTTTATAAAAAAGGACCGCCCCGCGCGCAGCGGGCTCAATAGACTTTTGACAATGGGGAAACTTAAGGTCAAAGCAAGAACGCTGCTTGTTTTTCGACTCCCCGCCCGCCCCCCCCAGCGGCTAAAGCCGCTGCCGGGCGAGGGAGTCGGCAGTTTTGACAAGCAAAACTGCAAAATGAGAAGTATTGTCATTGCGGCTCGCAGAGACCGACACAGCTGCAGCCACACTCTGCGCTTTTGGGGCGGAGGGCTGCAGTCTATCGTCGCTCGCGTCGGAGCCTGTGCCCCCGATAGCGCGAGTGAGTTGAAGGCAACCGGACATATTTTTGACCCGATAATTTCCCGAAGCCAAACCGGGGCCGGTCGAACGCGACGTTGTCCGACACCGGGCGGCCGGCGCCGGCGTCATCACATCTCCTTTTTGGCGTAATCGATGGCGCGGTTCAACAGCCGGACGTAGTCAGCACACTGACGAAAACGCTCCAGCGTGCGCTCGAGCAGGTCGGGCGCGAGGATAAAGTCGTCGTCCATCATGCGGCAGAGGCTGTAATCCTTGTACTTGAGCAGTTCGGCATACTCAAAATTCTCGGGAAAGCCCTTGGGGACTTTTTTGAGTTTCTCATTGCCCTCCATCGTGAATCCTTCGGCCTGCCGCTGTGCCGCGAGGAAGGCTTGCGGATCGTCCAGTATCTCGGTGCGTATGCTCTCAAGTTCCTTGCCCAAAGGCATATAGACCCCCGCGGCCAGCATGTGCCCACCGATGTATCGGCCGTCGTGCGCCTCCACATGAAAATAGTAGCCCGCGTAACCCGAATTCTTGCCTCCGGGGCATATGAAACACCCCATCCACGGCTTGTATGGCTCTTTGTTGTGGCTAAAGCGCGTGTCGCGATAGATGCGGAAGATGCTCTCGCGCGCCGCAATGCCGCTCACCGAGGGATCGAAGCGGGCGATGCCGTCGATCAACCCCTGGGCAAAGTCTCGAAACCGATCCCTTGCCTGCTCATACTCTGCTCGATGCGCATCGAACCACGCCTTGTTGTTGTTCTGCTGCAGATGATTGACAAATTCCAGAACGTTTTTCATTGTATGTTAATGTTATAATGTCATCCCAAGCAAAGTCTGAGCTTCTCGGCGCCGGGTAGCTCCAGTCCGCCGGCCTTTGCGATGTCGAAAAACCGCACTGCAGAATCCTGTCCCATCATCTCCCCGTATTGCTAAACTTTGGGTTCCCAGCCCTTTTCATAGGTGCGGCCGAAGAGCGCCTGTGCCTCTTTGTCGCCGAGGATGTGGCCGTTGGCTGGGTCGAGGTTCAGCGTGCGGCCCGTGCGCTGGGCGATATTGCCGGTGTGGAGGTAGAGCGCGGCCTTGTGTCCTTCGACGGGGGTAACCGTCAGTCCGGCCTTGCCGCGCACAGCGTCGCAGAAGTTCTGAGCGTGAAGATTATCCATATATTTGCCCGGGCTGGCCGTATTGGTCCCATCGTCGCCCGCGTTGCGCCCGTCGGCCTTGATGGCATTGATCAGCTTGCCTTTGGGGTCATATATATTGAAAAAACCGTCCTGAAGCTGGGCGCTGCCTTTGGTGCCATAGTACCACGTGCCGCGGGGGCTGTTCTCGATGCGGGCGCCGTTGCGCGAGCGGCCCTCCCAGACGATCATCAATCCGGGCGTCTCCCAGATCATCTGCACCGTGTCGGGGCACTCCCAACTGTCCTGATATTGATATTTGCCGCCGAGGGCCGTCACTTTGCCCGGGAAGGGGGCCCCGGTGGCCCACAGCATCAGGTCCATCTCGTGGGGACCATTGTTGGCCGCCTCGGCCGAGCCCCAGCGCCAGGTCCAGTGCCAATCGTAGTGAACCACCCCGCCGATATAGGGGACCCTCGGCGCCGGACCCTGCCACAAATCCCAGTTCAGCCCTTCGGGGATAGCAGCTCCCTTTTGGAACGTGCTGGCGGGACGGTTGTTGACATACCACCCTTTGGCCAGATAGATGTCGCCGATCGCTCCCTGCTGCAGCATCTGTATGCACTGCTGAAAATAGGGCACCGAGCGACGCTGCGAGCCGACGCCCACCACAACCTTATGGCTGTTCATCGCCGCGATGAGGTATTCGCCCTCTGCAGCGTTATGGCTCACGGGTTTCTCGACATAGACATTCACCCCCGCTCTGGCCGCCAGAACCCCTGCCGCGGTGTGCCAATGGTCGGGCGCGGCAACCACCAGCGCATCTATCTTCGCGGGGTCGAGCACCGTGCGAAAATCTTCCGTCGCTTTGGGCGAGAAGCCCTTGGCGGCGGCCATCTTCATCCCCTTGTCCAGCGCTACCTTCTCGGGATCGCAAACATGGAGAATGTCGATGTCCTTCACCGAGGAGAACGACTCGATGAGCATCGATCCGCGCGAGTTGACCCCGGCATAAGCCAGTCGGATGCGATCGTTAGCCCCAAGGATGCGGCCATAGGATTTGTGGTTGAGCAGCGAGGTGCCCACAATAACACCGGCTGTGGCCACAGAAGCCTGCTGCAGAAATTCGCGGCGCGTGATCTTCTTTTTCATTCTATTTTCCGGCTGCTTAGCCCCTTACTTGAACAATAAAACAAAATTAATGAAAATTCATAAAAAACCACGGAACTGCGGAGGGTTGTGGCGATGAAATTTTCGGATATAAAATTTCATCGCCACAACCCTGTCAGCCATAAAAACCGCACCCCGAACGTCGAAACATTCGGGGTGCGTGTATTGGAGAGGGCTGCGTCAAACGCCCATCAAAGCATGGTCGACACCTTTGGGTATGCACAATGCCGGAAACTTTGCATGTACACTTCAATGTCAGGTTATGACCGACGACCCGTGCTCTTCGGGGCAAGGATCACTTCGACGCCCCCGGAGCCGACTTTAGAGCGAATTGAAGTCGGGCAGTGCGAACAGCGCAGTGAACTCGGCGTCGTTCTTTGCCTTGTCCTTCAGAGCGGGGTTCTTCTGGATGGCGCTCTTCAGGTTGGCGATGGCGCCCTTGGCGTCGCCCTGACGGGAAGCCACGATAGCCTTCAGATAGTCGGTATCGGCCGAAGCGGGAACCGAGGCGAGCGTCGATTTGGCTGCGGCAACATCGCCGTTGCAGAGCTGAGCCACTGCCAGGTTGTACCCGGTCAGACCCTTCGATGCGGCTGCATAATCGCCGTTGGCAAATGCCAGGTCGGCTTTGGCCTGAGACGAGCTCGACTTGGACAGCGCGTCCTGAGCGGTCTTCAGGTCGCCGCTCTGCAGTGCAAGCAGACCCAGGTTGTCGTTGATGGTGGGGTTGGAACCTTTGGACGCGGCGCTCTTGATGGCCGTGGTGGCGTCTTTGGTGTTGCCGGTCTTGGCCAACTCGACGGCCAGGTTGTTGTAAGCTCTTGCGTCGCCCGACTTGTTGGCGGCAGCCTGATAAACCTTGATGCGGCCCTGGCTGTCTTTCAGTTGTTTTGCAATATAGAGGGCCTCCTCTATGTCGAGGGTCGAAGGATCGCTCTGAGCGGCCTGCAACAACTCGGCGTCGCTCTTGCCCTTGACGTCGGCCGAAGCAACCAGCACCGTGCGGCGCAGCTTGGGAAGAATGTCGGTGGCCAGGGTCTTGAAGACGGCCGACATGTTGTGGAGCTCCTGGTCGCGCTGCGAGGACGAAGAGTACATTTTCAACACCTGCAGAACCAACTCTTTATCTTTCATGTTCGACTCCTGAACCAACTGCTGGAAACCGTCCCAGTCCTCGCCGTAAGCCGAGATGTCGTATTTGGTGCTCTTGCCGAGGCTCTTGCTGACGGCATCCTTGGCCGTCCGGCTACGTTTATTGGAGAGATCGTCGTTGAGCTTCACCGGGCCGTCGGGCGAAGCGTAACCCTTGGACTGAATGCTGCCGAGGGTGGCGCTCTGGTTGGTCGAATTGGCCTTTACAAAATCAGCCAACTGTTTGATCTCGCTCGAGCTGAGCTGATTCTTGCGAACGTTCGACTTGTTGATCTCATAGACGATCTGGGCGCTCTGCGAAATGGTGTTCGTCTTTTTGAAATTGTCGTCCAGCAGTTTCAGGTCGGCCGAGTAGTTGACATTGTCCTGTACCGAGCTGATACCCTTGGCGATGGGCAGTTTGGTTATAGCCACGTAGTCGGTCTTGCACTTGCCCTCGATGCGAAGCTCGAGCGTGCACACCTTGGCGCGGGCATCGTAGGGGAAGCTGACCGAGAAGGTAAACTGGCCGCCGGCGGCGTTCTTGATGACCTGATAGTTGTCCTTGACGCTCTCGCCCTGGACATATTTGACCTCGCCCAGCAACTCGCCGCCGTTGAAGACCAGCGCGGGGGTGATCTTCAGGGTGGTCTTCTTGTCGAAGGTCTTGGGGGCAAACTTCACCGTGATGTCGGCGGGCACTTTGTCGCCCTTCTGAACCAGCAGCGAAGGATTGCTCTCGGCGGTGATGCCGCCGGTCATCTTCATCATGTTTTTGGTGCAATTGCAGCCTGTGAGCACAAGCGCTGCAACCGCCATGGCCATGCTAATTTTTACCAACGATTTCATAATATGTCATTTAAGTTTGTTGTTGAATTCCTGACTTCTTAACCAATAACAAAAATAGTGTTTTTTTCACAATATTGTACCGCCGAAACCGTTTAATTTTCGCCAAATCATACTATAGAGTTTATTGATAAACTCTAATGGAGAATTTATCCGGCAATATCGTGGCACGCCCCGGAAGGGTCCGCGGTTGCACTATTCCTTAGGCAGCAACACCTTGCGCGAGAGTTTGAGTTTGTTGGTCTTGGGGTCGACGCCGATGAGCTTCACCTCGATCGTGTCGCCCTCCTTGAGGCCCGTCTGCTCCATGGTCTCGTAGCGTTTGTGGCCTATCTCCGAGATGTGCAACAGGGCGTCCTTGCCCGGAAGTATCTCGACAAAGGCGCCGAAAGGCATGATCGAGCGCACCTTGCCCTTGTAGACCTCGCCCACTTCGGGTACGGCCACGATGCCCTTGATGCGCATCGCCGCAGCGTCGAGGGCATCCTTGTCGGGGCTGAATATCTCGACATAACCCACGTTGCCCTCCTCGGTGATGGTGATGGTGGTGCCGGTGCTCTTCTGTATCTCCTGGATCACCTTGCCGCCGGGGCCTATCACCGCGCCGATCGTGTCGCTGGGTATGGTGATCTTGACGATGCGGGGCACAAAATCGCGATAGTCGGCCCTGGGCTCCGAGATGACCTCGGTTATCTTGCCCAGAATGTGCAGACGTCCCAGACGAGCCTGCTCGAGAGCCTTGGCCAGCACCTCGTACGAAAGACCGTCGACCTTGATGTCCATCTGAGTGGCGGTGATGCCGTCTTTGGTGCCCGTAACCTTGAAATCCATATCGCCCAGGTGATCCTCGTCGCCCAGAATGTCCGACAGCACGGCGTATCGTCCGTCGCTCTCCGAGATGAGCCCCATGGCGATGCCCGAAACGGGCTTGCGCAGCTTGACCCCGGCATCCATCAGCGCCAGCGTACCGGCGCAGACGGTGGCCATCGACGAGCTGCCGTTCGACTCGAGAATATCCGACACGATCCTCACGGCATAGGGATTATCGTCGCCGCTAAGGGGCACCATCGGTTTGAGAGCCCTCCAGGCCAGGTTGCCGTGGCCGATCTCGCGCCGCGAGAGGCCGCGGACCGGACGGGCATCGCCCGTGGAGAAGGGAGGAAAGTTGTAGTGCAGCACAAACTGCTCGGAGCCCTGCACCATCACCTCGTCGATCTGTTTCTGGTCGAGTTTGGTGCCCAGCGTAACCGAGGTGAGCGACTGTGTCTCGCCGCGTGTGAAGACCGCCGAGCCGTGCGCTGCGGGCAGGTAGCCCACCTCGCACCATATGGGACGTATCTGGTCGGTCTTGCGCCCGTCGAGACGGATGCCCTCGTCGAGGATCATGTTGCGCATGGCCTTCTTCATCACATCGTCGTGGAAGTATTTCTTTATCAGAGATTTCTTCTCGGCGAGCTCCTCGTCCGAAAAGCGCGCGCAGAACTCGGCCTCAACGGCCTCGAACTTTGCCGAGCGTTCGTGCTTGGCGGTCGTGGCCTTGGCAACCTCATAGGCTTTGGCGTAGGTCTCGCCGACCACCAGCTTGCGAAGCTCTTCATCGTTGCGCTCGTGGCAGTAGGTGCGTTTGACATCCTTGCCCAGTTCGCGGCTGAGCTCCATCTGGGCCGTGCAGTGCTTTTTGATCTCCTCATGGGCCAGGCGGATAGCCTCGAGCATCACCTCTTCGGAGACTTCCTTCATCTCGCCCTCGACCATCAGGATATTGTCGTAGGTGGCGGCGACCATGATGTCCAGATCGACCTGCTCCATCTGCGAGTAGGTGGGGTTGATGACAAACTGTCCTGCAATGCGGGCCACCCTCACCTCCGAGATGGGGCCCCCGAAGGGTATATCCGAGACGGCCAGCGCCGCCGAGGCTGCCAGCCCCGCCAGAGCGTCGGGCTGAATGTCGGCATCGGCCGAGTAGAGGGTAACATTGACAAAAACATCGGCATGAAAATCCGAGGGGAACAGCGGGCGCAGCGCGCGGTCGATCAGCCTCGAGACGAGTATCTCGCTGTCGTTGGGACGCGCCTCGCGCTTGAGAAAACCTCCCGGGAAACGTCCGCGGGCGGCGTACTTCTCCTTGTACTCGACCTGCAGCGGCATGAAATCGACATCCTCCTTGGCCTCCTTGGCGGCCACTACCGTAGCAAGCAACACCGTGTCGCCCTGGCGAAGCACCACCGCTCCGTCCGCCTGCTTGGCGAGTTTTCCCGTTTCGAGCACCACCTGGCGTCCGTCGCCGAGGGTGATAGTCTTTTGTTTAACGTCCATCATTTATAGTTTTTTTCCTTGTAAGTGTCTCCTCTGTCGGCGGCCGTCGATGGCCACCAAATACCAAAAAGAGGCTGTCTTGATAACAAAACAAGCCTCTTTGTCAGAAATTATGCACAGTCCTATCTTCTCAGGTTGAGCTCCTTGACTATCGCCCTGTAGCGCTCGATCTCCGTCTCTTTCAGATACTCGAGCAGACGGCGGCGTTTACCCACCAGACGCAACAGCGAACGCTGGGTGCCGAAGTCGTGTTTGTTGCTCTTCAAATGTTCCGTAAGGTGGCTGATACGGTAGGAGAAGAGCGCGATCTGACTCTCGGGAGAGCCGGTATCGGTCTTGGACTTTCCGTGCTTGCCAAAAAGCTCCTGCTTTTTTTCTGCAGATAAATAGCTCATAATAAAAAGTTTATATTGGCACTTTACGATGTATCCGCCTTACCGGATCACACCAAAGCAGCGACAAAGGTATCAATTTTTTCGGTTAATTCATAGGCCCCCGACAATTTTATTATGTCGCCTGTCGATTTTTCGCTAACTTTGCCCGAACGGATATGACGCCACACCTTATATATAGTATATGATAAAAAACGTTGTGCAATTAAACGTTGGTTTTTTATAGTCAAAAAAAGTAGATTCACCCCAATCGCCCCGCAGGGGCGAAATAGCCCCGGCATTGAGCGCCGGGCGTTTCAAAAATTGGCGCAGGGCCGAGCGAAAAGCGACGCCACTTGTTTGACGACGTCAGGCCCCCAGTGGGGACTAAAAGGAGGAGTTTGGGCGTCGCAGCGAGGGCCAAGGCAATTTAGCCCGTCGCTCACCGTCGGGCGGTTTTTGGTTACTTTTTGGCGGCAAACGACGCCAAGCCGAGCGCCATCCGAGCTCGCTCGGTAATGGCCGAGGCGCGAATCGACGAAGGAGTGAGCGCAGAGGCGAGTTTACTCGCAACTCTGCCGAGCGACGAGGAGAAAGGCGGGCGTCTTTCTGCCCGCCAACATCACGACGCTCGAAGCAGGAGCAGAGGCCGCTCGCGGACTATGCCTCGCAAGGAGGAGAACCGAGCAGCGTTGCGAGAGCAGAGACCGCTTGCGGGCTACGGCCGAGGTAGCGCGAGGAAGGCAAGCGTCCCTCTGCTTGCTTTCCTTTGCGGGCGTTCCTTTGCCCGCCAACTTCGGAGTAAGGCGAGCGTCTCTTTGCAAGCCAACAAGTGGCGAGGCCCCAGCGGCAAGCGGCTGAAAAGACCTTGAATTTGGACCAAACATGCGGTCTATTGACTTGGCCTCCGTATTTTGTCTGCGCACAGACCGTAGGTTTGGCCTTTGTCGAAGGTCTACTGAGACCGCTGCGCGCGGGGCGGCTCTTTTTTAGAAAAAGAGCCAAACGACGCCAAGCCGAGAGCCATCGGGCTCGCCCGAAATGGCCGAGGCGCGAAGGAGTAAGGCGAGCGTCTTTTTGCGAGCCAACTATCGCCGCCTGAGCTGCGGGGCTACGTTGAGGTTGTTTAAACTTCTCCGCTCTTGTTCTTTGCGGCTATTTCGACCTCTGCCTGCCTTGCCTCCTTGTCGCATAGCGTGAGCTATGCTCCGCGTCGGCAAGTTGTCAGAGGCCAAAATAGCTCACAAATAACTTCGGCGGAGAAGTCTAAGCAACCTCGGCGCTGTCGCTCACTACTCCTCGGGTTCCTTAACCCTCGTCGCTTGACGCTCACGCCTAACGCGCCTCGCTTTACGCCTCCTCGCAATCGACGACAAGCCGAGAGCCATCGGGCTTGCCCGAAATGGCCGAGGCGCGAAGGAGAAAGGCGGGCGTCTTTTTGCCCGCCAATGGCGGCCCGGCTTCGCGCTTTTTGAACACTCTTTCGATCTTCATCGCCGCGTAGCGGCGAAACATCCCCGGCATTGAGCTGAGGCGTTAAGCGAGCGGAGAAAATTGAGCGCCCGGCGACGCCACTTGTTTGACGACGTTAGGCCCCTAATGGGGACTAAAAGGAGGAGGTTTGGCGTCGTAGCTCAATTTTCTCCAGGCGAGTAGCCGAGGCGAACAGCCGGGTGTTTTTGGTTACTTTTTATAAAAAAGTAACCGCCCCGCGCGCAGCGGAATTCAGTAAACTTTTGACGAAGGGCAAACTTAAGGTATATGGTAAAACGTTGCATGTCATTCGGTCTTGCATGACAAGACCGGTAGCCCGCAGCCGCCCCCAGCGGAGGGCTGCCACCATTTGCCAGTGCGCCCTCGCCTTACGGCATCGGGATCAGCCTTTTCGAGGCAAGCCCCCGCCGTCTGCGGGCCGCACCACGCAAAACCGAGAGCAGAGGCCATTCTCGGACTATGCCCCGCAATCGACGACAAACCGAGCGCAGAGTCGAGCTTGCTCGAAAACTCTGCCGAGGTGCGAATCGACGAAGGAGTGAGGCAGAGGCGAGTTTACTCGCAACTCTGCCGAGCGACGAGGAGAACCGAGCAGCGTTGCGAGGGTCGCAGACCGCTTGCGGGCTACGACCGAGGTAGCGCGAGGAAGGCAAGCGTCCCTCTGCTTGCCAACTTTGCGGGCGTCTTTCTGCCCGCCAACATCACGACGCTCGAAGCGAGAGCAGAGGCCGCTCGCGGGCTATGCCTCGCAAGGAGGAGAACCGAGCAGCGTTGCGAGGGCCGCAGACCGCTTGCGGGCTACGGCCGAGGTAGCGCGAGGAAGGCAAGCGTCCCTCTGCTTGCTTTCCTTCACGGGCGTCTTTTTGCCCGCCAACATCAGGAGAAAGGCGAAGCCAACGAGGAGGAACCGAGCAGCGTTGCGAGGGCCGCAGACCGCTTGCGGGCTACGGCCGAGGTAGCGCGAGGAGGGCAAGCGTCCCTCTGCCTGCCAACTTCGCGGGCGTCTTTTTGCCCGCCAATGGCGGCCGGGCTTCGCGCTTTTTGAACAAACTGTTTTGACTTTGATTTGACGATTTTAAACCAACATTTTAAATGTACAACAGGTGACAAAAAAGCTAAAGATCGCCCTGATGTCGGGATTTCTGCTGGCCGGATGCGGGCAGCAGGCGCCGATGGTCGCTCTCGACGGTTTCACGCAGGGGACCACCTACCACATAGCGCTCAGGTCTGCCGACACGACGGGTCTGCAGCGTCAGATAGATTCGCTGCTCGAGGCGGTCGACAATTCGATGTCGATCTACAACCCCGCCTCGCTCCTTTCGCAGTTGAACGACAACCGCACCGACTCGCTCGACGCGATGATCATGCACTGCATCGAGGTGGCGGGCGAGGTGGCTCGCTCCAGCGGCGGAATGTACGACATCACGGTCATGCCTCTGACCCGGGCGTGGGGTTTCGCCGCCAAAGAGCAGCAGGGCGAGCCCAATCTCGATTCGCTGCTACGGTTTGTGGGTTTCGACAAAATATCGGTTCGCAACGGGCGGCTGCACAAGACCGATCCCCGTGTGATGCTCGATCTGAATTCGCTGGCCAAGGGCTACACCGTCGATCTGGTGGGCGGGCTGATCGAGCGGCGAGGGGTAACCGACTATCTGGTCGAGATCGGGGGCGAGATCGTCGCCAGAGGTGTCAATGCCCACGGCAAACCGTGGCGCATAGGCATCGACCGCCCCGAGGAGGGCAATTTCGTTCCGGGGCAACAACTGCAGACGGCGCTGGCTCTGACCAACGTGGCGCTGGCCACCAGCGGCAACTACCGCAAGTTCCACACCGACGCGGCCGGCCGCAAGGTGGTTCACATCATCGACCCGCACACGGGACGGGCGGCGGCCGGCGACCTGCTGTCGGCCACCGTCATCGCCCCCACCTGCATCGTGGCCGACGCCTGGGGCACGGCGCTGATGGCTCTGGGGCTCGAACGATCGAAAGAGTTTCTCGAGCACAACCACGACATCATGGCCTGTCTCATCCATGACGACGGGCAGGGTGGGATGGCCGTATGGCGCTCCGGGGCGCTCGATAGCGCCATAATCGATGTCGATAAACAGTGATTTATATATATGAGAAAGGTCAAGTTTGTCTATAATCCCCTGGCGGGCGATACGCTGATCCCCGCCTATCTCGACAAGATAGTAGCTATCTACCAAAAACACAGTCTGTCGCTGGTGCCTTACCGCCTCACGTTCGAGGGCGACAACTTTGAGCGGGAGATCGTCGACGATCTGGACGACTCGTTCGACCACATCCTGATGGCCGGAGGCGACGGAACGGTCAATTTCATGGTCAACCTTCTGCAACGCCGGGGCATAGATATGCCGCTGGCCATTCTGCCGGCCGGGACGGCCAACGATTTCGGGCGTTTTGTCGGCATGCCCGGCGATGTGATGCGCGGGTGCGAGGCCATACTCGGCGGCAAAACCACCGCCATAGATCTCGGCCTGGTCAATGGCAGTTACTTCTGCAACGTGCTGGCGTGCGGCCTGTTCACCGACGTGTCATACAAAACCGCCACTCTGGCCAAGAACACCTTCGGACGGCTGGCCTACTTCTTCGGCGGTCTGAGCGAGTTGCCCAAATTCAAACGCCTCAAACTGGATATAGTCTCCGACGGGGGCAACTACAGCGGTTCGTGCCTGATATTGATGGTATTCAACGGTCAGAGCGCCGGGCAGTTCAAGATCGCGCGCAACGCCGACCTGAACGACGGTCTGCTCGATGTGGTGATCCTCAAGGGCGAGAATACGCTGGTGGCTCTGGCTCAGACCCTGGTCCGCGTCGGGCAGAGCCTGCTGGCGAGCTACAACCTCAACCTGGACGAGATCGTTCACTTCCAATGCTCGCAACTGACCGTCAGATCCTCCAGCCACGAATGCAGCGACATCGACGGCCAGGAAGGCCCCTGTTTCCCTCTGGATATACGCTGTGTCCCCAACTGCCAAAAGATCATTCTGCCGGGGTAGAGCGCCCAAAAATATCATTTCGACATCAACTCGAAGATGGGGGCGAAGTTGTCGCTCTGTTTGACGGTGAGCACCAGCGGGCCCTTGAAGCGTTCGCCGCGGCGGTCGACCCATATGCCGCGCGGCAGACGCACCAGACGGCGGGGTTCGCTGTCGCAGAAGGGGGCGCAGAGGTAACGCCCGCCGAGCATGAACTGGTCGTTGCAGTCCGAGAAACCGCTGCGAGGGAACATGTACTCCATCGGGCGGACGATCGGCTCGCCGCCCAACATGCACTCGCGTCGCACCCCGGACATGTAGGGAGCCAGCGACGCGCGCCACTGCAGACACTTTTTGACCGTTTCGTAAGCGCTGCGGTCGGTGATGCGCCACGGAGCGAAGCCGACGGTGGGCAGAGCCGATATGGCCTGCAGCTGCAGGGTGCGCACCATCAGCCACTCACGGGCGAACAGCTCGGCGGTATCGGCGGGCATACAGGGCATGGGACGATAGCCGTAGAAGCCGCTTAATGACGCGGAGGTCAGCTTGTTGAGCTGGCCGGCGATCTGCCCCGAACGCGCCTTGAGCGAGGTGTCGGCCAGCACGTTGGCATAAGGGGTGAAAGGTTTGTCCGCCCCGGGGAAATACTCGGTCAGAGGGATGTCGCTCCCGATCTCGATCCACCGCGCCATCAGACGGGAGGCCTGGGTGGGGGTGAGCGAGGGCAGCAGCCGCGCACAATCGAAACGCACCCCGTCGATGCCGTAATCGGCCACCAGCCTCTTGACGGCCGCGCGGAGATGCTCCACCTGACGTTCGCCGGCCAGATCGTAGACCGAGTAGTAGCCGCCATCCTGGTGCACCACCACGGGCCCCTTGCCGGGGTTTTGGAGCAGAAATCCGCGTTGCATGTTCTCGACAAATGTGCGCCCCGAGACGGCGGCGTAGGGGGTCAGGGTGAGCATCACCTTGAAACCCAGCGCGTGGAGCCGCTCGACCATGGCCCGGGGGTCGGGGAAGGCCCCGGCAAAGAAGGTGTAGGCGCCAGGCAGTTCGCTCCAGCCGTCGCCGACGAGCACTATCCCGCGCGGGAAACCCTCGCCGACGAGCCGTTCGGCATAGGCGACGATCCGCTCCTGGGAGGGCAGCGACCCGAACTCGAGAGAGGTGTCGTAGAGCGGCAGGTCGTAGAACTCCTGCGGCGGGGCGATGTTCTCGGGCGGAAAGTATTTGAAACACAGCATGCGGTAGGCGTCGCGAAGGGTGCGTCCGACCTCCGCCACATAGGGTTTGTCGTCGCGATAGCGCAGGCGGAACACCGATCCGTCGAAACGCACCTCGGTCGCCGGGCGGCAGTAGATGAACCGCCCCAGACTGGAGAGCAGCACGGGGGTGGTGAACCCTTCGCCCGAGCTCTGCCCGACGGTCGCCGTAAAAGGCTGCAGGAACGGCTGTTCGGGCGAGTTGCCGACATGAAGGCCCCACCATTTCTCGCCCTTGTGGCTCTGGACGCTGATCTCGGCGGCGGAGATGGAGGTCGCCGAGTGCAACAGACAGATGACAAGCAGGATTGCCCGGCGCAGCGTAGTAGAAAAAACGGTATTTGATCTGTTCATCATCATAACATTTTGGAGAGAGGCAATTTTCTGTCGTCAATCTGCATTTTTGGAGAGAGGCGATTTTCTGTCGTCAATCTGTTTTCGACTCCCTGCTCGCCCCCCAGCGGCTTTTAGCCGCCGCACGGGCAAGGGAGTCGGCGGTTTTGACAGGCAAAACCGCATAAGCGACAGTCGGCTGCCTGTATCCGATTTTTGTGATGCGGCTCACGCTTTGTTTAGGCTCGCAGGGCCACGCATCCGCGACTGCAATATCAACTCTGCTCGAGCTCCTTTTTGAGCAGCGTGGTGACGGACAGGGGCCGCTGGCCGAAGAGCAACCCGGCCAGCTCCAGATAGCGGTCGAACAGTTCGCCCGTCAGACGGCTGTAGTCGGCCATCGACTCCACCTCGACCATCAGAGCATAGGTCAAATGCTCTTCCGCCCGCTCGGATATGATGCGACAGAGGGTCGCCGCCCCCATGCCGCTTTGGCGCAACAGCGGCATATATTCGTTCTCCATCAGGGAGATCCATTGCTGTCGGCAGTGCGGCTCGACCACAAAAGTCGTGTTGACGATATACATCCGAAAAATTTAGGAGTCGCAAGTTACTCCAAAATTATCATTTTATAAAATTTATTACGTAAATTTGCGCTATCAAAAACGACAATCCACCATGGCTACAATCACTTCCATCTACAAAGGCGACCTGCGCACCGAGATGACGCACGATCAGTCCGGCACCACGATCCTCGCCGATGCCCCGGTCGACAACCACGGCAAAGGGCAGGCCTTTTCGCCTACCGATCTGGTCGCCGCAGCGCTCGGCGGCTGCATGTTGACCATCATGGGCATAGCTGCAAACCGGCACGGCTTCGACATCACCGGCACGCGGGTGGAGACCTCCAAGGTCATGACCTCCGACCCGCGCCGCATAGGCGAGATAGCGATCGACTTTCACTTTCCGCATGACTATGACGACAAGACCCGGCGCATCATCGAGCTCGCGGCCAGAGGGTGTCCCGTGGCGCGCAGCCTGAGCCCCGAAGTGCTGCAGACGCTGCGTTTTCACTACGGCAAGTAACTATCTATTTTCAAATTAAAACCATTTCCAATTTTAAAATTAAAACCATATCCAATGAAAAACCATCTATTTGGCGCCGCGCTGCTGTTTGCTGCGTTTTCGGGCGTAAATGCACAGACCACCGTTCTGACACCCCAATTTACGGAACAGAGCAAAAAGATCGTTATCCCCAAGGAAGGCTCCGTCTTCCCCGAGATCCACAATGGATTGATAGCCGTCTCCAAATATCCGCAACTGATGTATGTCGGCGTAGCCAGCGGAGAATATGTGTGGGGGACCGATTTTCATTTTACCCGCAAAAACGACTATGCGACCGCCTATTTTTCAGGAGGCGCGATGATGGCCTGGCGCAAAAAACCGGATGCCTATTCCGCTTCGCCCTTTATCATCTACCCCGATGGCAAGTACCGCGATTTTCCGGCGACAACGAAGATACTGACCGTTTCCGACTTCTGCGAGGGTTACGCTCTGATGCAAAAGGGCAATTTCATGGGGTTCCAACAGGTGTTCATCGACAAAAACGGCAAGGAGGTTTTCCCGGCGCTCAACAGCAGCGGGACCGGCACGATGGGCGATGCAAATATATATCCGGTGAGGGAGAACCGTCGGGTGTTCTACAACGCCACGCTGAAAAAGTATGGCTATGCCGATAAAAACGGCGTGGTGGTCATAAAGCCGCAATTCGCGCAGGCGCTGAACTTCAGCGAGGGATTGGCGGCGGTCAAGACGGGCGGCGAATACGACGGCAAGTGGGGATTCATCGACCCGACGGGCAAAATGGTCATCCCGGCCACCTACATCCTCAAGCCAGGGCGTTTCAGCGAGGGGCTGGCCGCCGTACGCATCGGCAGCAGCGAAAGCGACTGCGAAATGGCCTATATCGACAAGACAGGCAAGCGCGCGACCGAGAACAAGCCGTGGAGGTTGAATGAATTTCACGACGGCTATGCGTGGGTCGGCACAGGCTGCGACAAACTGTCGGTCATCGACCGCAAGTTCGACGAAGTGCGCAACGTAACGGCAGATTTCTACCATGATGGCAATGGCTTCGGCGTCTGCAATTTTCAGATGACGCCCGAGGGGAAGGTCGACCCTGACTGGGGCATCGATTTTCCTGGCGGAGAGCAGTCGCTCAACCAGCGTGGCGTCGACGACGGCGACATCTTTGCCCCTGACGGAACGGTTCTTTTCCGGTGCGTGGATGCCCGGGGCGAGCGGGTGAACCTGCATGCTCCGACCGAAGGCGAGCTGATGTTTTGCCGGGTGCGCATCGAAAACGAGCCCCGCCTGAAGGAAAAGAGCGTCTATTTGCAGTGCTTCATAAATAAAAAGGGTGAAATAGTCTATTGGTTCGAGGAGGGTGTCGAGGGTTTTGAAGGCAAAAAACCGGTGCAGATAAAATAGCCTCCCGGAAAAATTGCTGGGAAAATTGTCGGGAAAATTTTGTCGATATGCAAAATTTTCCTAATTTTGCGCTCCAATCTGTATTAAAATAGATCGATGTACGCAATAGCGGAAATTGCAGGTCAACAATTCAAAGTTGAAAAAGGTCGCAAGCTCTATGTCAACCGTCTTGCGGGGGATGAAGGTTCCTCGCTGAGCTTCGACAAAATCCTGCTCACGGACAACGACGGTCAGGTTAAAGTAGGCACACCTGTTGTGAAAGGTGCCTCGGTAAATGTAACGATCCTGCGCCACTTGAAGGACGACAAAGTGTTGGTCTTCAAGAAAAAACGCAGAAAAGGCTACAAGGTCAAAAACGGCCATCGCCAGTATCTGACCCAGATACAGATCGACGACATCGTAACGGCTTAAATCTCACTGAAAAATGGCACACAAGAAAGGAGTCGGCAGTTCCAAGAACGGCCGCGAGTCGGAAAGCAAACGACTGGGAGTGAAGCTGTTCGGTGGTCAATTTGCCAAAGCGGGCAACATCATCGTCCGTCAGCGCGGCACGGTGCACAATGCCGGTGAGAATGTGGGCATGGGCAAGGACCACACCCTGTTCGCCCTGGCCAACGGCACGGTCACCTTCACCAAAAAGGCTTCGGGCAAGTCGTACGTCAGCGTAACGCCCCTGGCAGAGTAACACACGGAGGCCTGGCCGGGATGTCTCGGGACGTCTTCATAGAAACCCGGGCCTCAGGTAGAAATAAAAAAGGCTGCTCACGCATGAGCAGCCTTTTTTATTGGGCTGGTGCGGGCTCGCAGCGCCCTTCCGCCGACTGTGAACCACTTCCGGCGCTCTCTCCGACGCGCGAGTGCAGTGTCAAGGCAGGCTCGGTCTGGTATCGGCTGTGCTGCCCGCAGACGGCGGGGGCTGCCCGAGCCAAACCGAGTGCAAAGGCGAGTTTGCCCGCAACTCTGCCTGACAACGGGAGAAAGACGCGCCGGCGAAGAAAAAGTCATCGGACAATGAATCACGCGAACCAGCGGCTGTAGTTTGTGTTTGATTATCGGTGCCTTATCGCGTTACCAAATCATAAATGTCATGTTGCCCAGAGTCATGTCACCCTGAGCTTGTCGAAGGGTCTCGGCAATGCTATGTGTGAGATGCTTCGACTGCGCTCAGCATGACATGCGGGGTAGAGATGGTTGCCTGCGGCTTTCTCGCGCTACCTTAAGCATAGTCCGCAAGCGGCCTCTGCCCTCGCTCGCAGCGTCGGGTAGACTGCGCTCAGCATGACATGCTGGGTAGAGATGGTTGCCTGCGGCTTTCTCCTCGCGGCTCGGCATAGCTCGAACAAGTTCGACTCTGCCCTCGCTCGCAGCGTCGGGTAGACTGCGCTCAGCATGACATATTATCATGACATATTATTTAAATAACCCCCTACCCCACCCCTAAAACAGCGAACCGGGGCTTTCGGGGGGTGTCATACCCAGATGGGCATAAGCCAGCGGGGTGGCCTCACGACCGCGGGGGGTGCGTTTGAGAAAGCCCTCCTTGATCAGAAACGGCTCGTAGACCTCCTCGATGGTGCCCGCCTCTTCGCCCACGGCAGTGGCTATGGTGTTCAGGCCCACCGGCCCACCGCCGAACTTGCCGATGATGGTGGTCAGGATGCGGTTGTCCATCTTGTCGAGGCCACGGGCGTCGATATTCAGGGCGGTCAGGGCCAGGCGCGTGATAGCCAGGTCGATGTACCCTTCGCCCTTGACCATGGCAAAGTCTCTGACCCGCCTGAGCAGGGCGTTGGCGATGCGCGGCGTGCCGCGGCTGCGCAACGCTATCTCGTCGGCCGCCATCTGGTCGATGGCGATGTCGAGGATCGAGGCCGAACGCTTGACGATGCCCGAGAGCGTCGCGCTGTCATAATATTCAAGGTGGCACTGTATGCCGAAACGGGCCCTGAGCGGCGCGGTCAGCAGGCCGCTGCGCGTGGTGGCGCCGATGAGCGTGAAGGGGTTGAGCTCGATCTGGATCGAACGCGCGCTGGGGCCCTTGTCGAGCACGATGTCGATCTTGTAATCCTCCATGGCCGAGTAGAGATACTCCTCCACCACGGGGCTCAGGCGGTGTATCTCGTCGATGAACAGCACGTCGCCCGGTTCGAGATTGGTCAGCAGGCCGGCCAGATCGCCCGGTTTGTCGAGCACGGGGCCCGAGCTGAGTTTGAGCTTCGAGCCCATCTCGTTGCTGACGATATAGGCGAGGGTGGTCTTGCCCAGACCCGGAGGGCCGTGCAGCAACAGGTGGTCGAGCGGCTCGTCGCGCATGATGGCGGCCTGTATGAATACGCGGAGGTTGTCCACGGTCTTGTCCTGCCCGCAAAACGCCTCGAGCGCCTGCGGCCTGATCCGCCCCTCGAACTCCAGATCGCTCTCCACCCCGCGCATGTTTCGGTCCATATAAAGCAAATAAATTTAGACAAAGATAGTGAACAAAGACGTTATTTCGCAAAAATAAACAAAAGAAGCCGTCCCGATATTTTGATGTGCACCCAAAGGTATGTGTCCAACTTTCGGGGGCACTTCATTGAGCGACGGGGTTACTTCGCCCCTGCGGGGCGATTTGGAAGTGTTGTTGCGCTTTCTGAACTGACTAACATATATGGTTGTATTTTGCGGCCACACAGCCGCCGGGGCTGCGATGCGCAACCGCACCGTCCAGCTTACGGCCGGGTATACATTCTGAGAGTTTGCTTTAGATCAAAAATAACCAAGCCCCGACATCGACCGGTGTCGGGGCTTGATTTTGCAAAGCGGGCGGAAAGAGCCCCAAGAACTTATCTGAATTTTCGCGACGATGCCATTCGGCGACGCTGAATTTCAGACAAACTCTAAGCCGTGCGCATGTGGTTCGATGCTTCGATCCGGCTGCGGGCGTAGTCGAGCGTAACGATGAATCGGCGGGCGTTCTTCTCGGCAGCCCTTTTTGCGTTCTCTGGTGCGTTCTCTGCCACGCTCTCCCCCGCGGGCGTTCCGGCCGCCTCGGCAATGGGCGAGGAGGGGATGTCGAACATTGCGTCCATCATGATCGCCTCGCATATCGAGCGCAGGCCGCGCGCGCCGAGTTTGAACTCCACCGCCTTGTCGACAATATAGTCCAGGGTGTCGTCCTCGAAGACCAACTCCACGTTGTCCAGCTCGAAAAGGCTGATATACTGTTTGATAATGGCGTTGCGCGGCCGGGTCAGTATGGCCCTCAACGCCTGGCGTCCCAGCGGTTCGAGCCACGTGAGCACGGGGATTCGGCCTACGAGCTCGGGTATGAGACCGAACGCCTTGAGGTCCTGTGGCATAACATGCTCGATCAGATTGTCGCGCCTGACAGCGCCACGGTTGCCGGCGTTGTCGTAACCCATCACATGGGTGTTGAGCCGCTGGGCGATCTTCTTCTCGATGCCGTCAAAGGCTCCGCCGCAGATAAACAGGATGTTGGCGGTGTTGATCTGCACGAATTTCTGTTCGGGATGTTTGCGCCCCCCTTCGGGTGGAACGTTCACCGTGGCGCCTTCAAGTATTTTGAGCAGAGCCTGTTGCACTCCTTCGCCCGAGACATCGCGGGTGATCGAGGGGTTGTCGCTCTTGCGGGCGATCTTGTCGATCTCGTCGATGAAGACGATGCCGCGCTCGGCCAGCTCGACGTTGTAGTCGGCCACCTGATAGAGCCTGGAGAGGATACCCTCCACATCCTCACCTACATAGCCCGCCTCGGTGAGGGTTGTCGCGTCGACGATGCAGAAAGGCACCTTCAGCAGCCGGGCGATGGTTCTGGCCAGCAGCGTCTTGCCCGTTCCGGTGGGACCCACCATGACGATGTTCGATTTGTCGATCTCCACGTCGGCAACACCCTGCTGGCTGTGATAGAGTCGCTTGTAGTGGTTATAAACGGCCACCGAAAGGTACTTTTTGGCCGTATCCTGTCCGATGACGTACTGGTCGAGGAAGTTTTTGATCTCAAGGGGTTTGAGCAGCTCTTCGATATGCAGCTCGGGGGCTTTGCGGCTCTGTTTAGCGCTCTCGTTGAGCAATTTATGACCGTGTTCGATGCAACGGTCGCAGATGAACGTCCTCCCATCGTTGCCGCTGAACATGGCATCGACCTGGTCGCGCGTCAGACCGCAGAACGAACAAATGTCGATATTATCCTTCTTGGCCATCCGTCATTTTTTTGTGGTGTTGCAACACTCTGTCGATCAGGCCATAGTCGACCGCTTCCGAAGCAGTCATCCAATAGTCGCGGTCGGCGTCGTCGGCGATCTTCTCCACCGGCACATGGCTGTGCTCGGAGAGTATCTCGAACAGCTCGCGTTTGGTCTGAAGTATCTGTTTGGCAGTGATCTCAATGTCCGAAGCCTGCCCCTGCACCCCGCCCAGCGGCTGGTGGATCATCACCCGCGAATGGGTCAGGGCCGAGCGTTTGCCCGCCGCCCCAGCCGCCAGCAGCACCGCGCTCATGCTTGCCGCCAACCCCGTGCAGATGGTCGCCACATCCGACCCGATGAGCTGCATCGTGTCGTAGATGCCCAACCCGGCCGTTACCGACCCGCCCGGCGAGTTGATGTAGAGTTGAATGTCCTTGTCGGGATCGGTCGACTCCAAAAACAGCAGCTGCGCCTGGATGATATTGGCCGCATCGTCATAGATCGGCACCCCAAGGAAGATGATCCGATCCATCATCAACCTCGAAAAAACATCCATCGTGGCGACATTCAACTGTCGCTCCTCGATGATCGTCGGCGAGATATACGAGCTCTGCAACGACTGAAAAGCATCGAGTTTCATGCTGCTCAGTCCCATATGCCCTCTGGCAAAACGACGGAATTCACTGTTGTCCATATCTGCTTTTTCACTTTATTACAATCTCGTCAGGCCGGGCGACTTTGATACTGGCTTCGTGCGTGGAAGTGAGCCGGAGCCAGCGGAGGGATACCACGAGCCGCAGGCGAGATGGTGACCCTTCGCGCCGGGTGGCTCCGGGTCACCGGCCTCTGCGAGGCCGAAAAACAAAAAATATAACCCCAAAGGTCGCTTATCTTGCTCAAGCGCTAATGAGAAACACCAAACTAAAAGAGCGTCGAAGAGCGAGATATTGAACCTTAAACAACCCTCTAAGCCCCGGCGCCATGCTGTTCGACGATCTTGCCGTACTCGTCGGCAGAGATGGTTTTGGGCTCGACGGCAACCAGACCGGCGACGGCGTCGATCACCCTCGCATCGAGCAACTGCTCGTATATTCGTTTGCTCTCCTCCTTGTTCTCGAGCATGGAGGAGGCGTAATTGGTGAGCATCTCGTCGCCCACCGAGCTCATGCCATACTGGGCAAACTGGGCCATGGCGACGTTTTTGGCCTCCTGCAGGGCATCTTCCCGGGTTACGGTCAAATCGAGAGTGGTCATGAAGTGCTTGCGGATGATGTTCCACTTCATCATCTCGAGGAACGGGGGAAAGTCGCGCTCGATCTCCTCGGGCGAGAAACGGTTCTCGTTGATGACGTAGAGCCACTTTTTGAGGAACTCGACGGGCATCCGAAGGTCGATCTTCCCGAGCAGGAAGGCGCGCATGTCGGCGGCGAAGAGATAGCCCGTCTCGCGCTCCAGCTCGGCGGCGATCTGGCCCAGCAGGTACTTCTTCAACCCCGCCTGGTCCGTAACATCGCCCTCGGGGAAGGCCATGCGGAAGAAGTCGTCGTTCATCTCGGGCTCGGCAAAGCGACGTATCTTGGTGATGGTCAACTCCATCTTGGGGTCTATGCCGCCCAGCTCCTCCTCCTTGACCTGCAATGTGGCCGCCCGCTGAGCGGGATTTTTGTAGAGCTCGTTGACATCGACCTCCATCTTGTCGCCCACCTTCTTGCCCAGGAAGGGTTTACGCCCCTGCTCGTCCATCGATATGAGACCGACGTAAGCCTCGGCGATGTTCATCGAGGCGTTGTCGAGGGTAACGTTGAGGGCATCCTCGCTCTCGACGGTGTCCACGTCGACCAGACGCCCGAACTTGCGCAGGAAGTTGGCGCGGTAGCTGTCCTCCATCTTCTTGTCGACCTTGATGTTGTAGCGCGTCAGTTTGTCTTTGGTCGAGAGCGCAAAGCCAACCTCGGGCGAGGAGGCGAACTCGAAGACAAACTCGTGCTCCACCCCGCTGTCGAAATCCAGCGGCTGTTGAGCGTCGCCGGGCAGCAGATCGCCCAGATAATCTATTTTGTTATCCTCGAAGTACTTCTGACATGCGTCGGTGGCGGCGCGGTAGGCCTGCTCGGCGGTAACGCTCTTGCGATACATCTTTTCGATGATCCCCATGGGCACCATGCCCGGACGAAAGCCCGGCACGGAAGCCTTCTGGCGGTATTCGCGCAATGTCTTGTCGACGGCGGCGCTGTAATCGGCCTGTTCGACGGTAACTTTCAGCAATGAGGTGAGGTCTGCCTGTTCTTCCCTGACTATTTTCATCGGTCTGTTTTATATTTTGCCCGCAAAGGTAACTATTTTTTGTATAAATCGGTTTCGCCCCGCTCTACTTTGTGGTAAATAGCCACCAGGTTGGCCACTACGGGCGAGACGAGTTGCAGCACGCTTTCGATGGCCGTCCGTGGCCGGTCGTCGCCCTTCATGCGATAGAGCACCACGCTGTACAACGCCCTGAAACACAACTCGACCTCCCCGGCGTCTTCGCGTCCGAGGGTGGCGCGCAGGGTGGGCAGCTCGACGATGAGAGGGGCTGCCAGCTGGCGGTAGTCTCTTCCGGCGGGGAGGGTCATCAGCTGATCGTGAAGACGTTGCAGATCGGCGATCAGGTGCATCGTGTGGTCGAGATGCCCCGTCTGCTCCCTGCCTTCGCGGCGCAGCAGGTCCACCAGCTCCATATACCACAGCATCAGCTCCTCTTTGGCTCCGGGGTCGACCTGGTGAGGGGCGACCATCGTGCGCCTGATGGCCTCCGGCTCGAAGCGCAACGCCCGCAACAGATCCTCCAACTGCCACAGATAGAGGATGTATTCGGCAATATTCTCTTTACGTTTGGATTGTGCTATAAACATATTCGGTTGACGGTCTTATGGTTTGTTTTGACACGACAGGGGGACGAGAAGCGTCCCATTGTGTGTTAAGGAACGGGGTGTGCAGTCCGCAGTCGG
Organism: Bacteroidia bacterium; assembly: GCA_025999315.1. GTDB lineage: Bacteria > Bacteroidota > Bacteroidia > Bacteroidales > Rikenellaceae > JAIRQC01. The sequence continues at coordinate 28,589 of BNXD01000001.1, forward strand.
AGGGGGACTGCCGGTCTTGCACAGCAAGACCGATTAGCTTCATCTTGCAGTTTTGCCTGTCAAAACTGCCGACTCCCTCGCCCGGCAGCGGCTCTTAGCCGCTGGGGGGGCGGGCGGGGAGTCGAAAAACAGGTAACAGGTAGCCTTCTTGCTTTGACCTTAAGTTTGTCCATTGTCAAAGGCCTTTTGAAGCCGCTACGCGCGGGGCGGTTCTTTTTTATAAAAAGAACCAAAAACACCCGGCTGTTCGCCTCGGCTACTCGCCTGGAGGAAATTGAGCTACGACGCCAAACCTCCTCCTTTTAGTCCCCACTGGGGGCCTAACGTCGTCAAACAAGCGGCGTCGCTTGACGCTCAATTTTCTCCGCTCGCTTAACGCCTCGGCTCAATGCCGGGGATGCTTCGCCCCTGCGGGGCGATGAAGATCGAAAGAGTATTCAAAAAGCGCGAAGCTAAGGCCGCCCTTGCGAGGAGGCGTAAAGCGGAGCGCGTTGAGAGCGAGGCTATTGGAGCCACAGGCGCCAAGCGAGCCGCTGTTCGAGGGCGTTAGGCGCGTAGCGACTAAAAGACCGAGTTCGGCGCAGCAGCCTCACGAATAGCGCCGAGGTTGCTTAGACTTCTCCGCCGAAGTTATTTGTGAGCTATTTTGGCCTCTGACAACTTGCCGACGCGGAGCATAGCTCACGCTATGCGACAAGGAGGCAAGGCAGGCAGGGGGCGAAAAAGCCGCAAAGAACGAGAGTGGAGAAGTTTAAACAACCTCAATGTAGCCCCGCAGCTCAGGCGGCGATTTTTGGCTCTTTTTCTAAAAAAGAGCCGCCCCGCGCGTAGCGGTCTCAGTAAACCTTGAACGATGAACCAAACTTAAGAACAATAGCAAGTTGTTGCATGTTTTTCGGCCTCGTAGAGGCCGGCACCAACTTCTTTCCCGCAAAAGTAGCAAAAGCAGAGCCTGATTTATTCGGCCCTATCCCGCTCGGGTTGTGGGTTCCCGCGCCTTCTCACTCTGCCCTGCGGCAGTAGGAGCTGTATTTGTTGAGCACCTTGTAGACATATTGGGTAGTCTCGGTCTCGCGGTCCGTCAGAAAGTCCTCGTCCCACTCGCTCTTTGGCCGAACGTCCTCCACCGCGTCGCCTTCCGCCCCACCCTCCTCTGCGAGGGCGATTGCCTGGCCCCGACTGCGCAGATAGTCGGCCACTTCGGCCCACGAATCGGGATTGCCGCCCGTCTCGGCGATCACGCTGCGCGCCACGATCAACCTCGACAGTCCGGCGTTGTAGCACGCCAGGATGATGCTCAGACGATCCTGCTGCGAGGTGCCCGGCGCGAAACGCAACGAGCGGCGAATGTCGCTCAGCAACTTGGCCGCCACCATTACATTCAAATCGGGGTCCATGATCTGCTCCTCGTCCACGTTGTAATGGCGCGCCACCGAGGGCAATACCTGCATCAGCCCCCTGGCTCCGCGCGGCGATACGGCGAACAGGTGAAAGCGCGACTCGCTGAAGGCAATGGCCTCCAGCAGCCGCCAGTCGTGCCCCTCCTGTCGGCATATACGCCTGATAATGTGGTCGTAATAGGAGATGTTGGCGCCCTGGCCGACACCCTGCCGCACGATGCCCTTCTCGAAAAAATCGTCGCTGAGTTGCGCATAGTCGTCCGTGCTGCGAAAATGGTCGAGCCACGCCTCGAAATGGTTGGCCAGGCGGTAGCGGTTGATGCGAACACAGACCGGGACGGACTCGCCAAAGTCGTGTATCACCTCGAGGTTGCCGGCCAGAGCGCACCCAACGATGGCCTCGCTCTTCTCGCAGATCAGAAAGTCGCACCCATGGCAGCTCAACTGCCGGACCAGGTGAAAAGCATCGTCGCCCGAGACGAAGATGTTGCTCCCGTTGAGCGAGTGGAGCAACAGGCGGTAGCTCTCCGTCGAGCAGAATCCTTCGCTCACCACAATGTTGCCTCCGCGCATGGCCTGAGCGGGCGGCATGTTGTCGGCGATGATCTTGTCGGCCACCGTTTTACGCGCCAAAGCCACGTAGGACGATGTGCACAACGGCCGCACCGTCTCGCTCGTTCCCGTCGGCATACTGCCGGTGCAGAGGGCCATGTCGGCCATCTTGCGGCGCATCATCTCGGTCATGTGTTCGGGCGGACAGCACACAAACTCGACCCTCACCCCCAGTTTGTCGGCATAAGCCCCCAGCAACTCTCGCTGATAGCCCAGCATCTGGTCGCCAATGCGGATCATCCCCGGCATGCGCGGCTCGACGATCACCACCATCCTGTCGCGATAGTGCAGATAAGGCTCCTTTTTACACCCCGTACAGAGCAGCAGCGCGAGCAGCGCCGACAGGCATGTGCATAAAATGGGTTGATGTCTTGGCATGCGTTTCTGATTTTTTGGGGCGGAATGCCTATATGCCTTGGATATGCCTCGGAAGGTGCGAGCGGGAGAGTTGTCCAGGCAGCTTCTCAGTCGTAGAACCCCCACGAGATGCCCAGTTTGAGCACCCGGGCGTTGAGGGGATAGTGGAGCACGGCAAAGGTGTTGTCCGAGCCCAGCAGACCCTGATTGAGGTGGGTCATTTTGAGGATGATGCGCATGCGTTTCCACTTGGCGTTGATGAAAGCGTCCACCATCGGAAAATCGCCGAGTTTCTTCTCGCGCTGGTTGTAGAAGGTCGCCGTGGCGGGGTTGTAACCCAGTCCGTAATAGGAAGTGGTGTACCACCCGTCCAGACCGATCTGCAGGCGCAGAACATCTTTGACGATATTGAACTCGTAGAAATAGGAGAGATAGGCGGCCGCCAGAGGCGCCGTAACGACGTTGTTGTCGGAGCTGGTCTGCAACAACATCCTGTGGTTGAGATGCAGCCCGCCCAGAGGGATGTTCTCCTCGAGATAAATGCCCGACAGCGAGATCGATCCGCTGTTCTGCTGCGGCCGGGCGTCGGGCCCGTAATAGATCTTGTCGAGGTAGAGCGTCTGGAACACCCCCGCCTCCAGCCCCAGGTGGGGCATTCCGAGCGAGGCCTCGAGCCGGGTCTGCGACTCTCTGGCAAAGGCGTTCGACCACGCGAAGTGGTTGGAGAAATAGTTGCTCGACCAGTAGCCCGGCGAGCTGAGCTCCTGCACGAAACGCCCCTTGAGGGTGATCGGATGGCCCTGGACGTAGGCGTTCATACTGAGGTTGGCTCGAAGGTCGACATCGCCGCTGCGGTAGCCTGCATAGATGTATTTGGCCCAGGCGTCCCACAGCAGGTACCGGCGAAACCGCCCCTGCGCCGAGCCGTAGATGTACCACGACTGTTTGCTCTCCTTGCCCGCGCTGCCGGTCAGATAGTTCCCCGGGCGGAATTGACCGTAGAGGTGGTTGTCGAGCCCCACCCCGCCATCGATCACCCCCACGATGCTCTCCCGCTCCCATGGTTGCAGCTGCATGAACAGACGCGCCGAGAAGCGCGACTCGAAGAGCGAGTCGCTGGTTACCGTCGGATTGATGTTCCAGTTGGCGTAATAGCTGTGCCCGTCGGGGTCGATGGTCTGCGCGCGGGTGTCGGTATATTTTTTGAAATACCGGCTGTACTCTATCGAGTTGCCGAAGAACACCGACGATTTGCCGGCGATCGACAGATCGTCCTCCGAGAGCCTTCGCAGCGGAAAACCGATCGACTGGACCATGTAGTAGCGGTTGTTCTTCAGCAGGTTGTAGGCGTCGGCAAGCCTCATGGGGATGTTCTGCGGGATCTCGAACTCGGGGTCGGTCAGGTCGGCATCGTTCACCAGACCGCCGTTCTCCTTGATGAAGGCCGCGTTGTAGATGTAACCCGCATGCAACGAGTAGCGTTTGCCGGTGTGGTTGAAGGCCAGCGAGAGGTTTTTGTCCTTGGAGCCCTGATGGGCGTAGATGCCTCGCGTGCCGCGGTTGCGGTAGTTGACGTTGAAACCCGTCGAGGGCGAGATGTTCTGGGCGTGAGTAACCCACAGGCTCTCCTCGGCGCGTTGTTTCTGTCCGGCGCTGAAGTAGGAGAGTTGAGTGAAGGGCCGTTTTACATTATAAAAAGGTGTGTTCTCCGGCTCGAACCCATAGCTGTAGAAAGCCTCGGCAAACTCCCAGTCGCGGTAGTGCGGATGGCGGGCGGCATTCAGAGGGATGGTGCCCGCCCCGAGGGGTCCGATCATGGCGTCGCCCACATCGCTGCGCATGTAGGGATAGTCGATCTGCGCGTGCATCATCATCGTGTCGATCGTCTCGAGTCTGATGCGGTTGCGAAACATGTCGACCGTCCACGCAAAGTTGGGCTGCAGGCGCAGCGAATCGTCGAAGAAGTACGATTCCAGAGGTTTGCGGGGTTTGTGTTTGGTGCTGTCGCGGCGGGCGGCGGGCTCGTTCTCGCCCTCTTCGTCCGCCCCCGTCTCGAAGGGATTGCCGCCCAGCTGGCGCATATCTCTATAAGGGTCCGAGGCGTTCTGCCTCGACGGCCCGACGGGTCGCTGGGCCGAGACCCTCACAGCAAGAGGCCCCCAGAGCATGATCACCATGGCGGCCAGATAGAAACAGCGGGTATATATCGACTTTCGCTTCATCGGGCTGCCAAAAGTACAAAAAAAATATGAGACGCTCCCCGTTGTGCGGTAAAAGGTTGGGTAAAGCCGCCCGGAAAGCGCGCTACCCTCGCCACCGTTTGAGTATCCACATAACGACCGAGACCACGATATAGAGGCCGATGATCACCGGCACGGCGGCGATGTCCATCAACGCCAGTCCCACCGCCGCGACCGCCGCAAAGCAGTAGCGCACGGCGTTGGGCCGCCATGCGAGCGAGGTGAATTTGAACGAGAACATCTCCACCGGACAGATCAGCAGCCACGCACAGACAACGGCCAGCAACACGGGAAACCACGGCCCGACGGACAGCCTGCTGTCCTGGATCAGATAGCCGATCGAGGTGATCAGCAGGGCGTTGGCCGGGGTAGGCAAGCCGCGAAAGCTCACTTTCTGCTCCTGGTCGATGTTGAACCGCGCCAGCCTCAACGCCGAAAACAACGGGACGATCATAGCCGCCGAGGCCAGGAGAAGGTCGCCGCCGCAAAGCTTGATGGAAAGCGAGAGCGTCGCCGCCGGGGCCACGCCGAAGGTGACCATGTCGGCCAGCGAATCGAGCTGCACCCCCAGGGGCGAATATTGCCCCAGCAGCCGCGCCGCCAGCCCGTCCATAAAGTCGAACACACACCCCAGCGCCACCAGTACGAAGGCCAGCTGCATGTTGCCCGCGCACCACGCAGCCCAAATGGCCAGGCAGCCGCACAGCAGATTGCCCAGGGTGATGATGTTGGGCAGGGTGAAATATCTTATTTTCATCTTTTCGGTGCGTGTCGTCGGGGCCAGGTCTAAACGGTCTTGCCCTTGTGTTTTTCGATCTGTTTTTTCAGGGCGTCGACAGCCCCGTCGATCGACTCCTCGAAACTCTTGCTGCGAAACTCGGCGACCAACTCCCCGCCCGGAACATCGAGTTTGACCACAACCACTTTGTTGCCCAGGTCGTGATCCTTGTCGAGCTTGAGCACAACCTCCGCAAGGCTCACCCGCTCGATGAAACGGTCGAGTTTCTCTACCCTTTTCTGTGCAAAATCGAGAAGCTTTTTGTCCGCGTCGAATTTCACCGACTGAATCTTAACGTTCATATTCGCAGTATTTTAAGTTTTATTTTTCTCGCCCCTCGGGTGGGCTTTTTTGTAGACTTCCTTCAGGCGGGCGATCGAGTTGTGGGTGTAGACCTGCGTGGTGCCAAGCGAACTGTGACCCAGCAACTCCTGTATCTCGCGCATGCCGGCCCCGTTGTCCATCAGATGAGTGGCGAACGTGTGGCGCAGGGTGTGGGGACTGCGTTTGCCGCTCACCCCCGCGTCGCCAAGTTCGCGACGCACCAGACGATAAACTTCGCTGCGATTGATGCGCGCTCTTTTTTTGGTTAAAAATAGCGGTTTTTCGCCACTTATGCAAATATTTTCGTTCCGTGCAGCCTCCAGATAGAGCATCAGCCTCTCGCGCAACGGCTCGATGAGCGGCACGATGCGCTCCTTGTCGCCCTTGCCGTGGACTTTGAGCGTGAGCAGGTCGTCCGACAGATCGCTGCGGTCGATGGCCAGCAACTCGGCAAGGCGCAAGCCGGTGGAGTACAACAGCACTATGATCAGCTGGTTGCGCAGACGCCAAAAATGCTCCGTCTCACCCTCCGCATCCTGCTCGAGACGCTCCACCACGGCGAGCATCCTCTTCTGAGGCTGCGACGAGGGGAGCGGTTTGCCCGTCTTGAGAAAGCCGATCCCCAGCGAAGGGTCGCGCTCGATCGCCCCGGTGCGCAACAGATAACGAAACCACGCCCGCACCGAACACATCATTTTGTTGATCGACGACGCTTTCAGTGCGCCGCCCCTGGCCAGCGAAGCGACCCAGAGGCGAACGTCCTGCGCGGTTATCAGCGTCGGGTCGATCTGCCCTCCATCGCCCTTGACAAATCCCATAAAACGCTCTATATCCGCCAGGTAGCCATTGACCGTATGGGCGGAGTAACGCTTCTCGACCTTCAGATATTCTATGAACTTGTCGAGCATAAAGGGTGGTTTTTTATAGTCAAAAAAAGTAGATTCACCCCAATCGCCCCGAAAGGGGCGAAGTAACCCCGGCATTGAGCGATGGGCGGTTCAAAAATTGGCGCAGGTCCGAGCGATCAGCGACGCCACTTGTTTGACGACGTTAGGCCCCTCAAGGGGACTAAAAGGAGGAGTTTTGGCGTCGCAGCGAGGGCCAAGACAATTTAGCCCGTCGCTCACCGCCGGGCGGTTTTTGTGCTACTTTTTGCCGCCAAACGACGCCAAGCCGAGCGCCATCCGAGCCCAGCTCGGAAATGGCCGAGGCGCGAATCGACGAAAGAGTGAGGGCAGAGGCGAGCTTGCTCGAACTCTCTGCCGAACGACAAGGAGAAGGGCGGGCGTCCCTTTGCCCGCCAACTTCGGAGTAAGGCGAGCGTCTCTTTGCGAGCCAACAAGTAGCGAGGCTTCAGCGGCAAGCGGCTGAAAAGACCTTGAAGTTGAACTAAACATGCGGTCTATTGACTTGGCCTCCGTATTTTGTCTGCGCACAGACCTTAAGGTTGACCGTTGTCAAAAGTTTTCTGAGCTCCGCTGCGCGCGGGGCGGCTCTTTTTTAGAAAAAGAGCCAAACGACGCCAAGCCGAGAGCAGAGTCGAGCTCGCTCGAACTCTCTGCCGAGGCGCGAAGGAGTAAGGCGAGCGTCTTTTTGCGAGCCAACAATCGCCGCCTGTGCTGCGGGGCTACTTTGAGGTTGTTTAAACTTCTCCACTCTCGTTCTTTGCGGCTATTTCGCCCTCTGCCCGCCTTGCCTCCTTGTCGCATAGCTGGAGCTATGCTCCGCGTCGGCAAGTTGTCAGAGGCCAAAATGGCTCACAAATAACTTCGGCGGAGAAGTCTAAGCAACCTCGGCGCTGTCGCTCACTACTCCTCGGGTTCCTTAACCCTCGTCGCTTGACGCTCACGACCCACGCGCCTCGCTTTACGCCTCCTCGCAATGGCGGCACGGCTCCGCGATTTCTGAACAGACTGTCTCAATAGTAATTTGACTATTTCAACCCAACTTTGTTAATTACACAATGAGTTTATTCAAAATACTTTCCCAGCACACGTATAACGGTCTGGTAGCTCGGGCTGGTGAGAGCGATGGCCTCGGTGGGGGCGACCCAGCGGACCTGTGTGATGCCCTCCTCGGTCTGCGGCGTCAGGGAGGTGTCGCCGGTGGCGGTCATGGCGAACCAGGCGGTCTGTTTGAGCTCCCAGCCCCCGCCCGACACACGATAGAAGTGGCGTGTGGTGCAAATCTCACGCCCGAGCGACAGATCGCTCAGGCCGCACTCCTCGCCCACCTCGCGCAGGGCGCACTCGGCGAGGCTCTCTCCCTGCTCGAGGTGGCCCTTTGGCAGGTCCCACACCCTGTTGCGGAAGATCAGCAGCAGCTCGCCCGAAGGTTTGTCGACAACGCCCCCGGCGGCATGCACCAGAGCGAATTGCCCGCAGAAACGCTCGAAATGTTGCCCGGGGTCGGGCGAAATAAGGGTGAGATGCTTGTTATTTCCGACTTTTTGCAGCAATTTTGTAACTCCGATCTCGTCCGTGGCCAGGTTCAGGCTCCCGGACTGCGGCCCGGCGCTGAAACATAATGCTTTATCGCGATAATAGACGTTATACATCATCAGAATGGAAGATATTAAAAGGCAGATCGCCCAAAGTCTGTTGCAAATTAAGGCAATAAAACTCAATCCGGCAAATTATTTTACATGGGCCTCGGGTTGGCGTTCGCCGATCTACTGCGACAACCGCCGCATATTGTCCCATCCTGCCATTCGGCGGCAGGTCTGCGAGGCTTTTGCCGGGGTTGTGGCCCGCCGCTATCCCGACGTGGAGGTGCTGGCCGGAGTGGCCACCGGGGCCATTGCTCACGGAGCGCTCGTGGCCGAGGCCATGGGACTACCTTTTATATATGTACGCTCGTCGCCCAAGTCGCACGGGCTGGCCAACCAGGTGGAGGGCGAGGTGGCGCCGGGGGCCCGCGTGGTGGTCATCGAGGACCTGATCTCCACGGGCGGCAGTTCGCTGGGCGCCGTGGAGGTGTTACGCGAGGCGGGTTGTCGGGTGCAGGGCATGGCGGCCATCTTCACCTACGGTTTTGCGCAGGCCGTGGAGAACTTCGCCCGCGCCGGGGTCGCGCTCGACACGCTGTGCGACTATCAGACCATGATCGCCCTGGCTGCCGAGCAGGGTTACGTACAACCCTCCGAACTGGATACGCTGCGCCGGTGGCGCGAAGACCCCGCGGGCTGGATGCAGGATAAATAGCTGATATTCAAGATGGACAAATACGAAAGCAAACAAGTGCAGATACGCCGGCCGGCCGAGACGGTCTATGCCGTGGTGAGCGATTTCTCCAATTTCACCCCCATACTTCAGGGCCAGGTCGACGAGTGGGAGGCTACGGCGGAGGGTTGTTCGTTCAAGGTGAAGGGGTTCCGTGTGGCGTTGCGCATGGTCGAGAAACAGCCCCCCACGATGGTCAGGATCGAAGGCGAGCCCCCCTCGCCGATCGCCTTCACGTTCTGGCTCCAGCTCCACCCTGTCGCTGAGGACGATACCCGCATGCGCCTGACCCTGCACGTGGAGCTCAACCCCATGATACGCATGATGATCGGCGGCAAGATACAGCAAGTCCTCGATCAGGCCGCCGACCGCATCGCCGAGAGTTTCAGTACGTAATTAACAAGATTCACGTTATCTCTATAAACGATCGCATTGCGTGGATGAGACCGAACAGGATCATAACGTTGCTGCTGACGCTCGTCGTGTGGCAGGCGGCGGCCAAATCGCTTCGCAAGCCGGACATTCATCTGGCCAACAACGCCGTTATGACCACCTGGCAGGACAATCTGGGAAGGATGTGGTTCGGCACCTACGACGGGCTGTACCTCTTCGACGGCGAGGACACCTACACCTACCGGTCCAACACGCGCCAACCGAACTTTATCAGCAGCAACATTGTAGATAAACTTTTCTCGGCGGGCAGCGAGCATATGTGGGTGGTTACATCGGTCGGGCTCGACCTTTTCTCCCTGCGCAAAGGGGAGGTGGTGGCCAAATACGCCGGATACAACGAGACGGATCGTTTTGCCTGCGATAAAGACGGGCATACGCTGCTGTTGAACAAAGAGGGCGAACTTCACTACTACAACCCCGAGTCCGGTCGTTTCAGCAAGATCGACCACGTCGACCTCGCCCCGCAAAACGTTTGCCTGATCGTGGTCGAAGCCGACAAGACCTTCCAGTTCATACAGAACGACGGGACCATTGTCCGCTGTGCGTTCGACGCTTCGGGCAAGGCTATGATCTCCAAGGAGGAGATGCTTATCCGACACAGGATCGTCAAGGCGATCGGCACCGAACAGGCCTCTTATCTGGTCGACAGCACCGGGCAACTTTGGCAATACACGCCGCGGCAAACCTGCTCGGTGATCGCCGACCTCAAAAAACTGACCCCATACGGCAACTGGCACACGCTGCACACGGTTGCCAGACTGGACGACGGTCTGTACGTGGGGCTGCTTCAAGGGGGGCTGCTCCGCATGGCCGAGAACGGGGCGTGGAGCTGCATAACAGGCGATTACCGCATCTTTTCCCTGTGGCAGGACCGTTTTCGCCAGATCCTGTGGATCGGAACCGACGGATACGGCGCCTATATGTATTGCGACTCGAAACGGCACATTCAGGGAATACGGTCGGAAAACATGCCGGTAAATAGTCGCAAACCGATACGCGCCATCTACGTGGACAGCCGCAACGACCTGTGGGTGGGCACAAAAGGCAACGGCGTGTTTCGGATCAGAAACTATGAAGAGCTGTCGGACAAGGAGATTCCGGCCAGCCGGGTGGACCATTTCTCAACCTCGAACGGATTGTCGAGCATCGATGTCTATTCCATCGTGCCCGCCAGAAACAGGGACAGATTGTGGATCATCGGCAACCTTGGTCTGGGCTACTACTCCTACAGGGAGAACCGGATGCATTCGCTGTCGTACCGCACGGGCAACGAACTGGCCCTGAAAGGGTACGACTTTTGCGAGATCGACGACAGCACGGCCTACATCACCACCTCGCTGGGGCTGGTGCGCATTACGCTGGAGACCGTTGGCGCTCCGGCGATCAGGGATATGAGGGTCATCGGATTCAAAAAGGACCACGTCTCGTGCAGCGACGTGCTTCCGCTGATGCGGGAGAGCGATTCGACCCTTTTGGTAGGCGCGCGGGGAGGATGCGGGGTGATCCGCTTCAACACCATCACCGAAGGCTATGAGCTGCTTGCGATCGACAACCTGAACGTCGCGCTGGGCGACGTGCTGAACGTTTTCAAAAGCCGGGAAGGCACCCTGTACTGCGGAGCCAGTTCGGGGCTGATGGCTATCTCCGGCGAGGGAAAGGCTACGGTGCTCGATTGCTACGACGGCATGTCCAACGACATGGTCCACAGTGTGCAGGAAGACCTGTCAGGCTATATCTGGCTGGGCACGACCCGTGGGTTGACCTGCTACGACCCCAAGCAAAACTTCTTTTTCAACTATTCGTCGCCGTCGAGGCTTCCTGTCATCGAGTTCTCCGACAACACGTGCTGGCGCCATCCGGTTACCGGCAGGCTGTTTTTTGGCGGGGTGGATGGTTTGGTGTGGTTCGATCCGGACAATGTGATGTACGGGGGAGAGGGGGACTACAGGCCCACGATACGGTTCACCGAACTGGTTACCTCCGACAACAAAAGAACCGCCCTGTACGACGACGGGAGCCTGCCCCCGATCAGGATCAGGCCCTCGATCTCCATGTTCACCCTCTCCTTCTCCGCAGGGGACTACATCGACGAGAAGGATTATGAATACTACAGCCTGCTGAAGGGTTACGATAAAAAGTGGCAACCGCTTCAGGGCAGGAACAAAGTAACCTGCGCGAACGTTCCCCACGGAGAGTACACGCTCTGCATCTCTTATCGCAGCAACGCCTCGGACCAGGGCACGGACGTCTACACGGTCGAGATCATCGTACTGCCTCCATGGTGGGCGACCACGCTGGCCTGGGTCGTGTATGCCATCCTGGCGATCTGCACGATAGTTTTCTCGGTTTGGCTCGTCAGGCGGCGCATCCGCAATCAGCACATCCGGATGGTCCGGCGCCTGAAATACGAACAACAGGAGAAACTGTACGAAACCCGACAGAACTTCTTTGTTAACATCTCGCACGAACTGTGCACTCCGCTCACGCTGATCAACGGGGTCAACAGCCATTTCCAGGAGTTGGCCAGGCGCGATCCGCAACTGAGCAAATATACCGAGGTGCTCGACGACAATATCGCCAACCTCAACGAGCTGATTCAGGAGATACTGGATTTCCGCAAGATCGAAGAGCAAAAACCCGGAGGAGGGGTCAAAACAAGCGCGGTCAACATCGCCGCCCTGTTCGAGCGGGTGCTCAATCAGTTCTCGAAGGCCTTTGAACGCGACCGGATCGACGTAAGCTGTCAGATCGCCGATCCCTTACTTTGGGAGTCCAATGCGGGGCATCTCAATAAGATCGTCACCAATTTGATCTCCAATGCGGCCAAATACACCAAAAAGAGGGGCGAGATTCGCATTTCGGCCCTGGTCGAGCAAAATGCCCTGGTGATCAAGGTCTACAACACGGGGCAGGGCATCCCTTTGGAGAAACAGGGCCTGATCTTCGACCGGTATGCCACGTTGGACAAAATGGACACGAACATGTACTTCCACAGCGCCTCGCGCCATGGTTTGGGACTTTTCATTGCGCAAAGCCTGGCCCGTATGCTTGGGGGCGGGATCACGGTCCGCAGTACACCGGGTGAGTTCACCGAGTTCAGGGTCGAGCTGCCCATGATCGCGCCCGCACCGGATGCAAAAGCCGACTCGCCTGAGAAGCCTGCGGCGGAGACGTCGGCGGAGGAGCGCGCACCGGGCGAGAAGGCGCTTGCCGACGGGATGGTCAAAGACAAAAAGCCGGTGATCTTTGTGGTGGACGACAACCCGGACATCGTTTGGCTGATACGCACCGAACTGGAACAGCAATTCAATGTCGTCGGTTGCAACAGCGCCAGGGAGGCCCTCCGGCAGACCCGGAACATTACCCCTGATCTGATCATCACCGACATCGTGATGCCCGAAATGGACGGGTACGACCTGATCCGGGAGATATGCAACAACAAATACACCTCTCGCATACCGATCATCGTCGTATCGGCCAAGATCACCGATCGGGAGCAGGCCAAAGGCCTCGACCAGGGAGCAGACGCCTATCTGACCAAACCTTTCTCGATGGTCGTCCTGCGTTCGACCATCAATCGGCTCTTCGAGCAGCGCACGCGTTTGAAGGAGTATTACACCAGTCCCGAAAGCGCCTTTGTCATCTCGGACGGACAGCCCATACACCAAAACGACCAGGAGTTCATGGACCGGTTGATGAGCATCATCTCTGCGAACATCACCAACGACGAGCTCAACCCCGAGTTCGTGGCCGAACAGCTCTCCATATCCCCGCGCAACCTGTACAACAAAGTAAAGAAGATCTCCGGCCATACGCCCGGCGAGCTGATCAAAAACCACCGGTTCGCTTTGGCAGGCCGGCTTGTGATCAGCACCCGGTTGACGATCCAGGAGATCATGTACGAAGTTGGCATTTCGAGTAAATCCTATTTCAACCGCGAATTCTTCAAAGAATTCGGGATGAGTCCCAGCGCTTACCGCAACCGGTAAAAGCCATCCGCCACCCAACCCGGAAAGGTGCGCCAGACGCGCCCAAATCCCGATTTGTCAAATAGGGCACCCTTTCGGTAAAACAGGGGCCTATCTTTTGTTGCGTCCGTATTACATTTGCATTGTACCGCCAAGATTCGTTTTACCGGCCACAGGACAAACCATAAGACCTTTATTTACTAACTTAAAGCGTGGAAACAATGAAATTCATGAAAAGCAAATCGCTCGCGATCTCGTCGCACCGCAATCCGGTGAGGCGCATCGCCGGGGCACTGATACTCGCGCCCTTCTTTGCTTTACTTTTGGCCGGTTGTTCGGGCAGCGGCGATCACGGTCCGACCCCCGTCGACCCCACCGACAACACGAAATTACCCTGTTCGGTCAAGATCGTAAAACCGACCCAGAGCATGCCGTCGCTCGGCACGATCACCTCCGAGTTCTCCGATTCGCCCGATACCTGCAGAGTGGACCTGGCGGTGGACGGTAGCGTATATACAAAGTTCGCGACCAGCTACATCCGGTTCTTCCTGCGCTGGGAGGGTTCGCGCAGCGTGGTGGTATCTCAATATTCGATCGTCTCGTCGGACTCGGACCAGGCAAACGCCCCCCGGTCATGGACTCTTTTGGGTTCGACCGACGCCAGGACGTGGGTACAGCTCGACCAGCAGCAAAACATCGTGTTCGATGCCGCGCTGGAGCAGAAAGATTTTAATGTAGCCGCCAATACCGCGTTTAAATTTTTCAGGCTTGATTTTACGGAAAATAACGGAGGACCGGCTACCGAGATCGCGGAGTGGGTGCTGAGCGAGTATGTCGAGCCTCCGCTCGATCCGCTGCTCCCCTATTCGTTCGTCTACCCGAACGCCTCCCACAATATGCCGTCGACCGGCATCATAACCTCGCAGTATTCCGATTTTACTGACAAATCGGACATCTCCCGAATAGTCGACGCCTATCTCTCGTCGAAATACGTTACCTTCCACAACGAGTTTTACATTCATTGGGAGGGCGACGATGCGGCTAAAGTGAACCTCTACTCCCTGAGCTCGTCGACAGACGTCACATGCAGCCCCCGGGCGTGGACCCTGTCGGGTTCCAACGACAATCAGACGTGGACCACTGTCGACACGCGGACCGATCAGAGTTTCACCGGCAAGGAGACGAAAAGCTATGAGCTGGAGAACACGACCGCGTATAAATATTATCGTCTGAACATCACGGCCAACAACGGCGGAGCGTCCACCGAGATCTCGGAATTCGCGATGGAGGAGGTTCCCGATACGGCCGACGACATCATCGAGAAATGGGCCGACAGCTACACCTCGCGCGAAGGCGGCAAAAGAACCGGCAAGGAGATCTACCCGATGGGGGGGAAGCTCGCCGGTTGCAAGGTGGCTACCCCCAGTGATCTGCAATGGCTCAACGACCCCTCCACGCAACCCATAATCGCCGCTGAAGCAGGCATAAAGTGGGCCCCCTACGCGGTCAACCTCTATCCTTTCGGCGATCCCATTCCTTCCGACGTTATCCAGCACAGCATCGGAAACTGCGCCCTGATCGCCTCGTTCGCTTCGCTGGCCTACCAGGCTCCCGGTTATATCAAGTCGATCATCACCAACAACGGCAACGGGACGTTCACGGTAATGCTCTACACCGCGCAGGGGGACAGGCGGATCCCCGTCAGCGTCAACTCCACCTTCATAAGCAGCACCGGGAGCAACCTGATTTCCATATACGGCCGCAGCGGCGCCACATGGGGGTCGGTGCTTGAAAAGGCCGTGGAGAAGTGGAACAGCGTCTACAATGTCTGGGGGCCGGTCCTTTCGGGGATCGGATCGGAGCACGTCATGTCCCTTTTCACCGGCTCCGGCCACTCTTTCGCCTTCCCCCGGAACGCGCTCACCAATTCGGAACTGCGCCGCCTGGTCAAGGTGTGTCTCCACGATGGCTACTTCGTGGTCGGCGGCTTCGGGCAGGCAGGCCTTCCGGTGGACGGCGCCTCGACGATTTCCGCGCACGTCTATACAATGATGCACTCGACCGATAAGAGCGCCCTGTTCACCATGCGCAATCCCCACGGCGGGAGGCCCCGCGACGGAGTGCTCAATATTCCCGACGAGAGCGTCGTGCCCAGGCAGATCGACGTGCGCGTAATCGGCCGGGGTAAGATTCCCGGAACGGGCAACAGGAGCCCCTGGATTCCCCCCGCTTACAATTAGAGCGTGTTAACATAATCCTGTTGCGTCGGATCGCCTTGCCTTAAAACGGAATAGATGAAACAATTAGCGTTGATAGCGCTCACCTGCGTCATGTTTGTAGTTCGTGCCGTAGCAGAAGATGCTCTGCGAACCGGATTCGCGAACCCTCCCGCATCTGCCCATGCCGGAACGTGGTGGCACTGGGTCAACGGAAACGTGAGCAAAGAGGGGATCACCGCGGACCTGGAGGCGATCAAGGCACAGGGGATTCAGAGTGTAACGGTGTTCAATGTCGACATGGGATTTCAAAATAGCGGTCTGCACTTTCTGAGCCCGGAGTGGCTGGAATTGTTCCGATTCGCCGTTTTGGAGGCAGGCAGGCTGGGCATGGAGTTGAGTTTCTTCAATTCGGCAGGTTGGTCCACCACCGGCGGGCCGTGGATCACCCCTGAGACCACGATGCAAACCGTGGTCTGGAGCGAAACCACCTGCCGGGGAGGAACTCTCTTCAAAGCCCGGTTGGCCCGGCCCCAAGCCCGGATGGACTATTACCGCGACATTGCGGTGCTGGCCTTTCCCAAGCCCCGAAGCGACCGGCGAATCGACGATCTGAGCCAAAAGTCCCTCGCCATCATTCAGGCATTCGCATTCAAAAGCCATATCAGCCCCGACCCCAAACAGGTTGAGCCGTCCGCGGTGGTACACAGGGAGGATATTGTCGATCTGAGCGCAAAGGTGTCCGGCGACGGATCGCTGGAATGGGACGCTCCACAGGGGGAATGGGTGATCCTGAGAATAGGCCATACCCCTACCGGGAGGAGCGTTTTCCCGCCGATCCAGGGCGGGGGCGGCCCGGAGTGCGACAAGATGAGCCGCAAGGCGATCGACCTGCATTGGGAGCGGTCCGTCAAACCGGCGCTGGATCAGGTGCGCGATCAGATCGGATCGACCGTAACCTGCGTCTTTCAGGACAGCTACGAAGCCGGGTGCGGCAACTGGACACCGGATTTCGACAAGGAATTTCTCAAACGCCGCGGGTACGACTGTCTGTCCTACCTGCCCACCCTGGCAGGCTATTATGTGGAGAGCGGCGAGGAGAGCGAACGTTTTCTGTGGGACTTCCGCAGAACGGTGGGCGATCTGATGGCGGATAATTATTATGGACGTCTGGGCGAACTGTGCCATCAGAACGGTCTTAAATTCGCGACGGAAACCTACGGAGGCCCCTTCGAGAGTATGCAGGCCGGGTCGGCGGGCGATATTGTGATCAGCGAATTCTGGGTGCACAACAAATTGTATATGGACAACCCCCGCTTCGTGGCCTCGATGGCGCACCTGGGCGGCAACATCGCTGGTGCAGAGTCGTTCACCAATTACGGAGGTTTGACCAACCACCCGGCAACGCTCAAAAGCATAGGCGACAAAGCCTGGACGGAAGGCATCAACCGTTTGATCTTCCACACCTGTGTCCACCAACCCTGGAATGTCGGCCCGGGGCTTACGCTGGGCAAATATGGCATGGACTTCAATCGGCTGAACACGTGGTGGAAGCAGGGGCGCCCCTATTTGGACTACATCGCGCGTTCCCAGTTCCTGTTGCAGGAGGGCCGGTTCTCCGCCGATTTTCTGGTTTTCGCCGGGGAAGAGTCGCCCAATAACCCGTTCATCAAGCCCGAAATCAGTGCGCTCGGCTACAACTATGACTTTATCGGCAGCGACAAGATACTCACCCTGACAGTTGAAAACGGTTTGATCCGAACTCCGGTCGGCGGAAGTTACCGGGTGCTTATGCTGCCGCAAACCACATGGATGACCCCGAAGTTGCTCCGAAAGATCAACGAACTGGTCAGGGCGGGAGCCACCGTCATCGGCCCCAAACCGATCAAATCGCCGAGTCTGACCGGTTTCCCGGCTTGCGATAACGAAGTGAGCCGACTGGCGGACAGTTTGTGGGACAGCCGCTCGATCCGGGACATCACGCCGCAGCAGGCGATGGCGGCCCTGTCGCTTCCGCCCGATTTTTCCTGCGAGACGCCCGACCGTAATCTCCATTTCATCCACAGGATCGCGGGCGAGGGGGATGTGTATTTCGTCGCGACGGGCTATGACAGTCGCTCGCAACAGGTAGGACGTTTTCGTGTCGCCGGCAAATTGCCCGAACTGTGGGACCCGCAGACCGGGCAGATCAGCGAGGCGGTCTGGTGGCGTGAGAACGGGGACGGAACTACGAGCGTGCCCCTCTCGTTCGACCCATGTGGCTCCGTCTTCGTCGTATTTCGCAAACCGGCGCCCGCCGACCACATCGTCAAAACGACGATGGAGTATGCGCCACCCGCTTCCCGCCCCCTGCCCGGCTTGGAGGTCATTCTGGCCCGTTATCAGGCTCCCCTGCCCGACCGGCTGACAGATGTAACCCAAATCTTGCGGGACGCGATCCAAAACGGCGGGATAGATATGATGGTCAATACGTCGGCGTTCGGCTACGATCCCGCTCCGCGAAACGCCAAAGAGGCGCGCGTGGAGTACCGAACAGGGGGCGTTACGCACCTGATAAGTGTCAACGAGAACC
This sequence comes from Bacteroidia bacterium, assembly GCA_025999315.1. Lineage (GTDB taxonomy): Bacteria > Bacteroidota > Bacteroidia > Bacteroidales > Rikenellaceae > JAIRQC01. Next base: position 46,730 of record BNXD01000001.1, read on the forward strand.
AGCGGCTCACGATCCGGGCGGCCGACGGCAAGCAGCTGGAAATACTCCGGGCCACCTACGGAAGATATGCAGGCAGGTTCGACACCATTCCGCAATTGCACGCGGTGTACGATCTGAAAAAACAAATCGCCGACCGGATCGCATCAGGACAGCTCGCCTTCAAGGTCGACAACACTCTGGTCGGCCCCGGGATAGATGCTGCCGACATTCCCCGCGAGCTGCTCGTTGTCTACACCACCGGCGGCGAGCAAAAGGAGTTGACCGTCGCGCAGGGCCACACCCTCGATCTGTCGGTTGCAACGCCTGAGCCTCAGTTTATGTCGGATGGCAAAAACAAGGTTTGGGCGGTAACTCCCTGCCCCGGAAAATTCGGTTATGTAACCTCTTCGGGCGCCAGTAAAAGCGTACGGGTGAAGCACGTACCCGAGCCGGTAGAGCTGACCGGACCGTGGGAGGTTACGTTCATGCCCGGCAGAGGCGCGCCGGAGGGGGCTGTTTTCGACACACTGATCGACTGGATCGACTCTTCCGAGCAGGGCATCCGTTATTATTCCGGGACGGCGGTCTACCGCAAGTCATTGACCCTGACGAAAGATATGCTCCGGGCCGGCCATCTGGAACTCGACCTGGGTCGTGTCGGGGTCATCGCCGAGGTGATCCTCAACGGGGAGACGCTCGCTACCCTGTGGAAAGCCCCGTTCAGAGTCAGTCTGACGGATGCGGCGCGCGCCGGCGACAACCTGCTGGAAATACACGTTACCAACCTGTGGCCGAACCGTTTGATCGGCGACGAACGTTACCCGGAGGATTATCAGCGCAGCGGAAGCGTGGTGAGGCGTTGGCCGGAATGGCTGGTGAACGGCACCGAACGTCCTACCAAACGGGTAACATTTACCACATGGAAACACTGGGACGCCGATTCTCCTCTGTTGCCATCGGGTCTTATGGGGCCTGTCGTGATAAGAACATACGTTCACGCTCCTGTAAAATAACCGGCCGTCCGGCACGAACTGAAAAAAAAGACGCTTATGACATAATTGAAACAAAAAAGTACAAAGAAGGTCTTCACGGCCATTACAACCCAAAATGTTAACGTATTTTGAACAACCCAAACAAATGGCAAATTTTAATTTTATGGTCAAATTCACTTATGGTAAGACATTCGCGGATTCAGGCAGGGCATTTCGTCTGCCTCCGTGCGTTTTGCGTATCTTTTCCGTTCTTGTGTTTTCTTGCGTGAGTTTTTCGCCGGCAGCCCAGGGGCAGGCTTCGCAGAACAACATCGTGGTCTCCGGTTCGGTCTCCACCGAAGAGGGCAGTGTGTTGCCGGGTACGCGCGTCTGGATCAAGGGTAGCCCCGATACACAGGTGCTCGTCAACGCGAACGGCGAATACTCAATATCCGTACCCGGCACGAGCACGGTGCTGGTCTTTGCCAGGGCGGAGTTTATTGAGCAGGAGGTTACGGTCGGCGACCGCCATATCAAAAATGTCATTCTGAAACGGGATACGCGAGCTGTCGACGAAGTGGTGGTCGTAGGTTTCGGCGCCCAGCGCAAGGAGAACATCGTCAGTGCGGTTACTACCGTCCGGCCCGCCCTGCTCAAAGGCCCGACGAGCAACCTGACCACCATGCTGGGCGGCCAGATCTCCGGTATGATCTCCTACCAGCGTTCGGGTGAACCCGGTCAGGACAACGCCGAATTCTTCATCCGCGGCGTCGGCTCGTTCGGTTCGGGGAAGGTCGACCCGCTGATCCTGATCGACGGCATCGAGTCCTCCACCACCGATCTGGCGCGTCTTCAGCCCGACGACATCAAAGATTTCTCAGTGCTCAAAGACGCCTCCGCATCGGCCATTTACGGGGCCCGCGGAGCCAACGGCGTCGTACTGGTCAACACCAAAAGCGGTGTGCAGGGCGAAACCAAATTCAGTTTTCGCATCGAGAACACCGTATCGACCAATACTCAGAATTTCCAGTTGGCCGACAACATCACCTACATGAACCTTGCCAATGAGGCGCGTCTTACGCGCAATCCCGAAGCAGGGCTCACCTATTCCAAAACAAAGATCGAGCGGACCAAAGCCGGCGATAATCCATATCTGTATCCGAACAACGACTGGATCGGTCAGCTCATCAAGCCCTACACGATGAACCAGCGTTACAACGCGAGCCTTGCCGGCGGCGGCCGTGTGGCGCGGTTCTACATAGCTGGAACCTACAACGTGGACAACGGCGTGTTGAAGAACGACGACAAGAATAATTTTAAGAACAACGTAAAATATTTAAATTACTCCGTCCGTTCCAATACCGACATCAATTTCACGAAGACCACGCGCGGCAGCGTTCGCGTGTACGCCCAGTTCCGCGACTATACCGGCCCTGTGGGCGGCGGTAGCGCGACGTTCGGTTCGGCTATTTCGGCCAATCCGGTCGCCTTCCCGGCTGTGTACCCGCAGAGTTACGCTCCCTATGCCAACCACCTGCTGTTCGGCAGCACGCTGTTGCCAAAGTCGGGATCGCAGCTCTACGCCAACCCCTATGCCAGCATGGTTTCGGGCTACCAGCAAAACCTCCAGTCGACGATAAACGCCCAGTTTGAAGGCAAGCAGGATTTCAACTTTTTGACCAAAGGGCTTACCGCGCGCGCCATGGGGTACGTACAGCGCTACTCCCTGTCCGTATCGACCCGGCAGTACAATCCCTTCTACTACTCGGCACGCGAAACCGCAGGCGGCGGCATCACACTCGACCAGTGGAACCACGGCAGTGATAATTCCGTGGGGGTCCCCGGCACCGAATACCTCACATACTCGCTCAAAGACGGCGATGACGAGCGGGCGGTCAACGCGGTGTTCTACGGCGAGGCCGCCGTCGATTACAACCGCACGTTCGGCAAGCACACCACAAGCGGCATGCTGATCGGAACGATACGCCATTCGGTGGTCGGCCTTGCAAAATCGCTACAAGCCTCGCTGCCCTCGCGTAACATCGGTCTATCCGGCCGTTTCACATACGGATACGATTCGAGATACCTGGTCGAAATGAACTTCGGTTATAACGGTTCCGAACGTTTTTCAAGCCAGAACAGGTGGGGCTTCTTCCCGTCGATAGGCGGGGGGTGGATCATCTCCAATGAGAAGTTTTTCGGGCAGGCCAAAGAGCTGATAAGCATGCTCAAGCTCAGGGCCTCTTACGGTCTGATCGGCAACGACCAGATCGGGGACGCGGGCGACCGCTTTTTCTACCTCTCCGAAATAGATCTCAACAACGCGGACCGCGGCTCCCAGTTCGGATACGATTTCGGATACGGGCGCAACGGTATCAGAACCTCCCGCTATGAGAACTATGCGATCGGATGGGAGAAATCCCAACAGACCAACCTCGGACTGGATTTCACCATCGCCGGGGTTAACATGATCTTCGAGGTGTACAGGCAGGATCGCTCCAACATTCTTATGGCCAGGGACAATATCCCCGAAACCATGGGGCTCCACGCCGCCGTGAAAGCGAATACCGGCAAGGCGAAGACACAGGGTGTCGATTTCTCGGTGGATTACAACAAATATTTCGACAAAAGCTGGTGGACGTCCCTTCGAGGGAACTTCACATACGCCACCAGCAAGTTCACCGTCTACGACGAACCGCTGTACAACAGCAACGAGTACTACCGGTCGAAGGTGGGCTATCCCTTCTCGCAGCAATGGGGCTATATCGCCGACCGTCTCTTTATAGACGACTACGAGGTGGCCAACTCGCCTGCGCAGAGTACGGCGACGGCATTATATGGCGTCAGGGGCGGCGACATCAAGTACCGCGACATCAACGGCGACGGTGCGATAACCACAGCGGATATGGTGCCCATCGGCTACCCGACCACGCCCGAAATAAACTATGGCTTCGGCGGAACGGTCGGCTATAAGAGTTTCGATTTGAGCCTGTTCTTTCAGGGTTCCGCCCGTTCGTCGATCTTCATCAACCCCGCCGCCATATCGCCTTTTGTGTTGCAGAAGAACTCCAGCGGCGCCTACAACGGATTGCAGAACGGCCTGTTGCGGGTTATTGCCGACGACCACTGGTCGGAAGACAATTCAAATCTCTACGCCTTCTGGCCGCGCATGTCGGACGAGCTCAACCCCAACACCAACCAACAGTCCACCTGGTGGATGCGAAACGGCGCGCTGCTGCGCCTGAAAAGCGTGGAGTTGGGATACAACCTGCCGCAAAAAACCGTTAAGAAGATCAAGATGAACTCCCTGAGGGTGTATCTGAACGCCACCAACCTGTTTGTCGTCAGCGGATTCAAACTATGGGATCCGGAAATGGGAGGTAACGGCTTAAACTATCCCATTCAAAGGACGTTCAACATGGGAGTTTCCCTGACATTATAAACCGGGCTTAAAATCAACAAATATGAAAGGAATAAAATTTCCGGCAACCATCAGAACGATAATAGCATGTTGCGCCGTTCTGGCGACCATGTCGCAGACCTCCTGCAACAAATTTCTGAATATCGTTCCTGACGATATACCTACCGTGGACCATGCGTTCACCAACGCCAACGAAGCGGAAAAATTTCTCTTCACCTGCTACTCCTACCTGCCCCAAAGCGGCAGGTCGCCGGCCAACATAGGGCAGACGGCGGGCGACGAGTTCTGGTTCGCGCGCAACAAGCGCATTGCCGCCCCGGCCTGGGACCAGATCGCCAAGGGTCTGGTGAATGCCGACAACCCCGCCCCCGACTTCTGGTGCGGAAGCGACTACACCATACGGCTGTTCGTTGGCATGAGGGATTGCAATACCTTTATATCCAAGCTCGAAGACCGCAGCCTGGTCCGCGACCTGAGCGACGATCAGCGTGCGCGCTGGATCGCCGAGGCCAAATTCCTCAAGGCGTATTACCACTTCTTCCTGCTCAGGTATTACGGTCCCATACCCATCACCGATAAGGCGACGCCCATCTCGTCCGATCCTTCGACGGTGCAGGTACGGCGCGAATCGATCGACGCCTGCGTCAAATATATCGCCGATCTGCTGGACGAATGCTACCTGGATCTGCCTTTGGTCATCTCCAATACTTACCGCGATCTGGGTCACATCACCAAACCCATCAACAGGGCATTGAAAGCCAAGACGCTGCTCATGGCCGCCAGTCCGCTGTTCAACGGCAATGACGACTACGCCTCATTCAGGAATATAGACGGTACGCTGTTTTTCAACCAGACCGAGGATCGCCAAAAATGGGTCGCAGCAGCCGAAGCCGCCAAAGAGGCGATCAACGTCGCCCACTCGGCCGGGCACAAACTCTATGAGTTCGCGTTGCCCTCGGCAAGCAACATGTCCCTGACCGAGCCCACCATGATCCAGATGAGTATCCGCCACGCCGTATGCGAAAAGTGGAACAGCGAGATCATCTGGGGCCTTTCGGGCGGAGGCCGTGCCGGAGACGCGATGCAGAACTACTGCATGGCGAAGGTAGACCTCACGATGGTGGATTCAAAAGCGATGAGCAGCATGGCGCCTCCGCTGCACATCATCCGCCAGTTCCATACCAGGAACGGAGTGCCCATCGCCGAGGACAAAACCCTCGATTTCTCCGACCCGTTGGAGTTGAGGACCGCCGTGGCTTCCGACGCGGCCAACATCGCGCCCGGTTACACGACAGCAAGGCTCAACTTCGACCGTGAAAACCGTTTCTATGCCAGCGTCGGTTTCGACGGAGGTCGCTGGGTGATGGCCTACCATCCGAGCGCTTCGGACATAAACAACTATTTCGTCGACAAGTCCTCCAACAGTGGCATCGAGGGATGCTATTCGATGACGGGCTACTACGCCAAGAAACTGGTGAACTGGAACTCCCAATTCTTCAACAATACCAGCAGCCTGCCGTATTCCTGGCCTGAGATACGTTTGTCCGACGTCTACCTGATGTATGCCGAAGCGCTGAACGAAACCCTGGACACACCCTCTGCCGATGTCTATGAGTACATCGATCTGGTTCGCGAACGCGCCGGCCTGAAAGGGGTCGTCGAGTCGTGGGCGAACTACTCTCTGTATCCCAACAGGGCGCTTACGCAGGAGGGCATGCGCAACATCATCCGCCAGGAGCGCCTGATCGAACTCGCCTTCGAGGGGAGCCGCTACTGGGATCTGTTGCGCTGGAAACTCGCGCAAACGATGCTGGACACCCCGATAACGGGATGGGACGTCAGCCAGCCGGAAAACAACGCGTACTACAAGATAAGAACCATAGCGCACAGGCAGTTTGTCGCACCGCGCGATTATTTCATGCCGATACCGAATAAGGATATAAGGAAAAACCCCAGTCTGGTTCAGAATCCGGGATGGTAACCATAAACAGTTAGCGATATGAAAACGAAAAAGATATTAGCGACGGTTTTTGCAGTGATCCTGCTTGTAAGTTGCAAGGACTACAAAAACGAACCGGTCATGGAGAACGGCAATCCTCCCGGACAGGTGACCAACATAACGCATGTGGATTATCCGGGATCGTCGGTGATAACCTACGACCTCCCCGATGACAAGGATCTGCTCTACATCAAAGCGGTCTATACGCTCAATACCGGCGTTGTCCGGGAGATAAAGTCCTCGTACTATACCAATACGATGACCCTGGACGGTTTCGGCAATGCGGGCAATTACCCGGTGGCACTATACTCGGTCAACAAGAGCGGGGTAGTCTCCCAGCCTGTGATCACGACCATATCGCCCATGGACAGCCCGATATGGGACGTATTCGAGAGCGTCTCGGTGCAGAACGATTTCTCAGGCTTTTACGTAACCGCCGACAACCCGACAGGTGAGATACTCGCCTTCGAGATGCTGCTCAAGGACGAATTCGGGACATGGCAAAGCATCGAGGGATTCGAGACCAAGCTGACGAAGGTCTCCCGGTCGCGCAGGGGATTCACCGATTACGAGCGCGACTACCATATCCGGCTTACCGTCAGGGACCGGCATATGAACTATACCGACTACAAGGAGTACACCGTCAATCCGCTTGTCGAGAAGATGCTCAACAAAGGCAAATTCGCAGCTCTTAGTCTTGCCACGGACACCCCAAGGCATTCGGCTCTTTCGGGGAACGTCGCAAGTATGTGGGACAACAATTACGCTCCGAACGGTGGTTACCGGTGGTTTACCGATGCGTTCGACCTGTTGAGAGGCGACGATGAGATGGTTACCACTTTCGATTTGGGCGTTCTGGTCAAATTGAGCAGGATAACCATTTTCAACTGGGGCGCCCCGGGCGCAAGCCCGGCAGACGGAAAGATGTACTACTACGACGAACACCTGCACAAATTTGAACTTTACGGTATGGTCAGCCCTCCCACCGGTGGTGCGGCGAACAGCTGGACCTTCCTCGGCGCTTTTGAAAACATCAAGCCCTCGGGCCTTCCCTATGGTGAAGAAACGGCTTACGACAAGGAGATGGCCGTTCTGGGGTTTGAATATGCCATTCCTCCGGAGTATTCGGAACATATCAGGTATCTGCAACTCCGGGTCAAGGAGACATGGTCGGGCACACCAATGAAGCATTATGGAATTGCCGAGATCGATGTCTACGGTAACGAGATATAAATTGTGATTAACGAATCTCAATGCACAGTAAAATGGAAAAAATAAAAAACATGGTCTCCCTGCTCCTCTTTGCCGCCATGGGCGCGATCAGCGGATGCACCCCGATGGACGAGTACAAAAAGATAGCGGGCGACAACGAGCACTCTTACCCGGCCAGGATGGAGATCTCGGCCATTGCGGGAAAGGGCCGCATCCTGATCCTGGGATCGGACATATCCGACCCCAAGGTAACAAAATGCAGGATATACTGGGACCTGGAGGACAAATTCCAGGACGTCCCGATGGAGGACCTCATGCCGTACACGGTAGACGGGGTCGCCTTGAACCTGTTGGCCGAGCTCACCCTGCCGGAGAAGTCTTACAGCTTCACCCTCTACACTTACGATGCCCTCGGGAACCACTCGGTCCCGACAACCGCGACGGGCCGCTCGTATGGCGAAAAGTATGAGTCCACCATATCGAACAGGATCATAAAGTCCTTCGCCGTGGTCGACAGCAAGCCCACCATCACATGGTACTCGATCGACCCGACGCTGGGCGCGGTGAAGACCGTGGTGAAATACAAGGTTGCCGGGGGAGGCACGCAAACTCTTGATGTTCTTCCCGAGACGGGCGTTACGGAGTTACTGGCGACCTACGATGCGACGACCGATGTCGAGTATTATACCGTTTTCAAACCCGAAAACACCTGTGTTGACACGTTTGAGACGGCTGTGGATAATACGAGACTCAACTAAACGCAAGGCCGGTTTATGGAAACCGTCGCGGTCCGCGCGGCGGTTTCCATAAACCCGTTTAAAAGGACGCCAAATGAAATGTAACCGAACGATGACGAAAAATAAAATTCTTCTGCTTGCGACGCTGATACTGCCCGCGATGACTTTTGCGGCCGGGAAGACGGTTTACGACGTGAAGGCCTACGGCGCGGTCGACAGCCCCGTCGAATACAGCACCGGGGCCATACAAAAAGCGATCGACGCCGCATCCGAAGCCGGAGGCGGGCAGGTTCATGTTCCGGCGGGGACGTATCTCATATCGCCGATACAGCTCAAATCCGACGTGGAACTGTACTTGGCTCAAGGAGCGTTGTTGTTGGGCACGACCGACCGCAGCAGGTATGACATCCCCAAGGACAAGAACATGAACAAGGCCGGCGAACGGGGATTGGTGTGGTCTTCGGGCGCGAAGAATATTTCGATCAAAGGCAAGGGCTCCATCGACGGACAGGGTGAAGGCGTGGCCACGAACGCCGGAAAACTGATCGCCGAGGGATCGCTGGCGGACGGGAATGCCGCCGCCGTCAAAAAACGCTATGAAGAGGCGGGGCACTTCCGCGCCGAATGGCCCCGTCCCGAGGAGGGGAACCGCCCGATGCTCATTGCCCTGTACGACAGTGAGAACGTTGCGCTCGACGGTATCCAGATCAAAAACTCGGCGTCATGGACCACCACCCTCTGGCGGTGCCGCAACGTCGTGCTCTCCAACCTGACGGTGGTCAGCGTCAACTTCTGGAACAACGACGGCATAAACCTTATGGATTGCAAGGACGCGGTTATACGCGGCTGCAACGTCAACTCAGCCGACGACGGCATCTGCCTCAAATCGCACGACTATGACCAGCGTTGCGAGAATATCACCATCGAGCAGTGTACGATACGCTCCAGCGCCAGCGCCATCAAGTTCGGAACCGCCTCCAAAGGCGGGTTTAGGAACGTAACCATCCGCGACATACGGGTCAGGGACACTTTCCGCTCGGCGATAGCCCTCGAAGCGGTGGACGGCGGGGATATGGACAACGTGAAAATCTCGAACATCAAGGCCGTAAACACCTGGAACGCCATTTTCATTGTGGCCGGAACGCGCGACACGCGCAACAGGGTTTCAGCCGTCCGCAACATCACCATCGAGAACGTAACCTGCCAGGTTCCCGCCACCCAGCCCGATCTCGACTATCCGTTCGCCACCAAACGCAAGCTGAGCAACAACCTCTATCCGTCGCTCATAACGGGGTCGCCGTCGTCGACGATCGAGAACGTCTCGATCAAAAACCTGAAAGTAACCTTCGCAGGCGGCGGAACAACGGCAAAGGCGAGCAGCTCGGTCGACGATCTGGACAGGATCATGGACGGACGCTACAACCGCTATCCCGAGTATGACATGTTCGGCGAACTGCCTGCATGGGGCATGTTATGCCGCAATATCAACGGGCTTCGACTGGAAAACGTACAGTTCGTGCTGCAAGCCGAAGACTACCGCACGCCGGTGGTCATCGACAATGTGCAGAAGGTCATGATCAAAAACCTGAAAGTCGCGGGCGAGCGTAAAACCCCCGTCGTACTTCGCCGATCCACGATCAAGTCCGTCAAAGGCATCGTTTCGCCCGATAACTCCGGTAATTCCGGTGGCAAAATGTACGAAATATTCTAAAAATCAACTATTATGAGAAATTTTATTTATTTTTTGAGCGCGATCATCGTGCTGTGCTTCGCCTCATGTGGCGGCAAGGACGATCCGAAGCCGGCTCCTCCGGGGCCCGGCGGCCTTGACCCGGAAAGACCGGTAGTGGTCGATATAACGGGAACTGCTGTTCTTCCTTCGGGTGGGGGCGGCCTGTCGCTTAATTGGGGCAACACCGACAGTTTTCGCCTGTATGACAACGTAATAACAGGCACGGGCGATGCCGTGAGCGAAACGGTCGACAGCCGGAAAATGTCTATCGCCAACGGAGGAACGGCGTCCGCCACTTTCGCCGGAATGGTCAAAAACTACGATAAAATACGTAGTTTCTACGCCATCTATCCCTACGGAAACACAACGGCAAGCGATCTGACCAGGCATACCGTATCGCTTACGGCGACCCAGAGCGATGTGAACCAGGAGAGCTATCATATCATAGCGATCGCTCAGGCAACCTCTTTCACCGGCAATCCAGGCGAGGATAATCCGCTCACTCTTAATTTTCAATGCGTTACCTCCGCGCTCGACGTAACCCTTACCAACAACGCCAACCTGAGCGTGAAGAGCGTCAAGCTGGCTACCGTGGATGGCGTTCAGGCATTTACCACGGGGGGAACCGTCAACCTGAAAAGCGCCTCGGCGCCTGTCGTAACATCCACGACCTCCTCGGCATCTGTCGGAGTTACGTTCACGACCGCCAAGACCGCCGCGTCGATCTCCACGCGCCTCTATCTGCTTCCGGTCAGCGTAACCGACCCCCTGAAACTGCTGGTCACCCTGGCCGACACGGACAATACGGAGTTGGAGTTCACGCTCAACGCGGCGTTGCTCGGTGAGGCGTTCTCCGGCGTTTTTGCCGCCGGCGCCGTCCGCACCCTGGCGCTCGACCTTGCCGACGCCGACACTACCGAACCGGAACCGGATCCGGATCCCCTCGAAGCATATTACACATGGGGCGGCATTGACGGGAATGCGATCATGGCGTTGATCAACGTCGCGGCCATCGACGCCGAGGGCGTACTCACGCTCCCGGACAAGGCGACTGCCATTGTTAACGGGACCGCAAACGCAGGTGTGTTTATGAACAATGCCGCCCTGAAGAGAGTCAATCTGAACAATGTGAAGGAGATAGGCTATAGCGCGTTCAAGACATGCGCAAACCTCGCATATGTGGATGCGCCCAACGTCGAAACCGTAATGAACGAGGCGTTCAATGGCTGTACGAAACTGGAAACGGTCGTTTCACCCAAACTCGCCACCATCAACGCCCATGCTTTCAGGGGGTGTTCTTTGCTCAAAACGATAGACCTCGGCAATGTTACCTCGATGACCGGTCAGAATAATTTCTATCAGTGCGCCGCTCTTGAGGACGCCATCATGCCGAATCTGGAAGGCTTTATTCCTTTCCAGGCATTTATGCAATGCACCAAGCTGAAAAACACCAATTTCGCCAAGGTGATCGCCGTCGGCGCGGACGTTGGGAACAATGCTACGTCCAACGTAGGGCAGGTGTTTGCAAATTGCGATGCTCTGACAACTCTGAGCTTCCCCAGCGCAACCCACCTGTCATGGAGGGCTATCAATGCGGGCACGATCACGAGTCTGAGTATTCCCAAGGTAGAGACTCTTGCTCCTCAGGCGTTGGGATATTTAAGCATCATCAGCTACATCAGCCTGCCGAAGCTGGTAACTATCGGAAACAACGCTTTCAATCAGGGCTTATCTCAGAACATAGTCATCGACCTGTCTGAGGCAACGGGCATTACAGGGCCGCTGGGCACCAACCTGATAACCGATGTTGCGACTACGAAGATTTACGTGGCTTCGCAGGCGATAAAAGACCTGTTCCCGGCGTATACCAACGCCACGGTCACTGTCGGTACGCCTCCTCCTGCGCAGCCGTAAACTAAAAAATGAGGGCCGCCTCATAAACGCGGGGCGGCCTTTTAATAATTAATCTTAAGTATGAAGACACAGACGGTGGCGGGATATTCCTCGCCTGAAATCGAAATCACGCATCTCGTTGTAGAACGCGGCTTTGCGGAATCTTACCCCGGTTCGTCGCTGTTCAACGGCGGAGAGCTCGGTGAATACCTTTTTGATATTTAATCTGTTGATGGGTATGAAAAAGTTTGTCTGTTTTGCCCTCGCGACAGGGCTTGTTGCGGGATTGGGTTCCTGCAAGCGGGACGACGTTTCGGTCGTCGACAAAAATAATCTGATCGAGGTGCGTTTCGCAGCCTCGACCGGCGACGACACGCGCGTGAGCGTCGACGGGAAGTTCATGAAATGGGCCGAGGGCGACGCCTTCAGCCTGTGGGACAACGCGGTCGCCCCCTCGTCGGCCAACTGGCCGATGACCCTCGCCTCGGGCGCGGGCACGGCCTCCGCCACATTCTCCGGCTCGATCGGCTCCGCACCGGGCCGCACGAAATTCTATGCCGTCCACCCGACCATTGCCTCTACGGTAGTCGACCTGACCGCGGTTCCGATCGCCGTTCCGACCTCCCAGAGCGTTGCGGGGCCGAACGACCCGACGGGCGTTGGCGCGTATATGGTCAATGTGGGGCAGGTCGACCATTTGGGCGATCCTGCGCCCGGTGCGGCTGTCGCCCTTGCTTTTGCACCTCTGACGGCCATTTGGGACGTTGCGATCGCCAATCCCGGCGGCCTGGACGTCAAGGGTGTGCGCATCGAGGCCGCTAATGGAGCCACGCCGTTCGTCTCGGGCGGCACGGTCGACATCACACAGGATTACACCAACCCTGCCACTGTGCTTACTGTCGGTGCGCCTATCGCTGCGAACAACATCGCCACGACGTGGACTACGGCCTCCGGCGATGCGTCGCTCACGGCGCGTATCGTACTGCTGCCCACGACCATTAACGCCGACCTGCGCATCGTGGTCGTCGCCCAAGGCGCCACCGGCACCACCGATGAGTATGTCTTCACTCGCACCGGCGTCAACCGCACCATCGAGCGCGGGGTGATCTACCACTCGTCGGTCGACCTGTCCGCCGCCAATGCCACGCATAAATTTACCATCGACGCCGGTGGCGTTCTTACGACCTACACAGGCCCCGGCGGCGAGATCAGGATACCCGATGCGGCGACCTCCACTAAGGTTGGAAGCACGAGCAGCGGTGTGTTCATGAATAGTGCTACCATCACCAGCGTCGACCTGAACAATGTAACGTCAGTGGGGTTTGCTACGTTCAATGTCTGTACAAAACTGGCAACGGTCGTTTGCCCCAATCTCACGACTATCGGCGGCTATGGTTTTCGAGGGTGTTCAGTATTAACAACGATAGACCTCAGCCAGGTTACCTCAATAACCGGTAATGAGGCATTCAAAGGATGTCCCTTACTTGAAGACGCCATTATGCCGAATTTGGAAGGCGTTCTTCCTTTCCAGACATTTATGTCATGCACCAAGCTGAAAAACACCAATTTTGCCAAGGTAACAGCCGTCGGCGCAGCCCATGGGAACACTGCTACGTCCAACGTAGGGCAGTGTTTTGCAAATTGCGATGCTCTGATATCTTTGAGCTTTCCCAGCGCGACCTACATGTCATGGAGGTCTGTCAATCCTGTCGCGCTCAAACTCACAAGTCTGAGTATTCCCAATGTAGAATTTCTTGGCCCACAGGCGTTGGGATATTGCGACGCTCTTACCTACCTCAGCCTGCCGAAGTTGGTAACCATCGGAAATAACGCTTTCAATCAGGCCACCAATCAGGACTGGACCATCGACCTGACGGGCGCTACCGGCATTACAACTTTGGGGACCAATGTGATACGAAATGCCGCAGGGGTAACGGTCATAGTAGCTAACTCGACAATACAATCGCTGTTCACGGCAGCATATCCTCTGGCTACCATCCAAGTCGCTCCGTAAACCCGTAACCGAAAAAAGATGGCCGCCTCCGCGGAGGCGGCCATCTTTATAATAAAAAGCCGGTCAAAACGATACGATGAACAAAACCTTATTTGCCATTGCAACAGCTCTTGCGGTATCGGCTGCAGCATCGGCCCAACATACCGGGGCGGATTACATCGATCCGCTGATCGGGAGCCGCAGCATGGGCCATGTCTTTCCCGGCGCATGCGTTCCCCACGGAGCCGTGCAGTTGAGCCCCGACACCGAGATGGCGCCGCACAATGTCGAGGGGAAATATCAGGCCGACGCCTACAAATACTGCGCCGGATACCAGTACGACGACCCTACGATCGTCGGGTTCAGCCATACCCACCTCAGCGGAACGGGCCACTCCGACCTGGGCGACATACTGCTCATGCCCACCACCGGCGAGATAAAACTCACCCGCGGCACGGCCCAAAATCCCGAAACGGGCTACCGCTCGCGCTATACTCACGCAACCGAAAAGGCACGGGCGGGCTACTACGAAGTGATGCTCGACGATTATGGCATCCTCGCGCAGTTGACCGCCACCGCCCGCACCGGAGCGCACCGTTACACCTATCCCGAAGACACGAAGCAAAACCTGATCCTCGATCTGGATCACGGCATTTACAATTACGACGGCAAAACCCGCTGGGCGAGCCTGCGCGTGGAGAACGACACCCTGTTGACGGGCTATCGCCTCACGAGCGGCTGGGCGCGCGAAAATTATACTTATTTTGCCATACGCTTCTCCAAACCCATCCGAAACTACGGCTACACCGACCATAAACCCCTGTCATACGGGGGCGGGTGGCGCAAGTTCGGCAAAACCAACTTCCCC
>BNXD01000002.1 GCA_025999315.1 Bacteroidia bacterium
GGTGGGCTGCACCGTGGTGGTCGGATCCGATGCCGTCAGGCGCGGGCGTGCTGACAATATTCTGCAGCCCTCCGCGTGGGGCGGCTGCGGGCTGCGCGGCTCTACGAGGCCGAAAAACAAGTAGCGTTCTTGCTTTGACCTTAAGTCTGTCCGTTGTCGAAAGCCTTTTGAGCCCGCTACGCGCGGGCCGGTCCTTTTTGGCGTCAAAAAGGACGAAAAACCGCCCGGCTGTTCGCCTCGACTACTCGCCTGGAGAAAATTGAGCTACGACGCCAAACCTCCGACTTTTAGTCCCCACTGGGGGCCTAACGTCGTCAAACAGGTGGCGTCGCCGGGCGCTCAATTTTCTCCGCTCGCTTAACGCCTCGGCTCAATGCCGGGGTTACTTCACCTCTTCGAGGCGATTTTGAAAGTATTGTTGCATCTTTTGTTCAAAAAACGCGAAGCTAAGGCCGCCGTTGCGAGGAGGCGTAAAGCGAGGCGCGTGGGTCGCGAGCGTCAAACGACGAGGGTTAAGGAACCCGAGGAGTAGCGAACGACAGCGCCGAGTAGCCCCGCAGCTAAGGCGGCGATTTTTGGTCCTTTTTATAAAAAAGGACCGCCCCGCGCGTAGCGGAACTCAGAAGACTTTTGACAACGGACAAACTTAAGGTTAAGGCAAGACGTTGCATGTCGTTCGGCTTTGCGTAGCAAAGTCGGCAGCCCGCAGCCGCCCCCAGCGAACCGACGCCAAGCTGAGGGCAGAGCCACGCTCGGCGTGAAGCTCTGCCGAGGCGCGAATCGACGTTCGAAGCAGGAGCTTAAGGCCGCTCGCGGACTATGCCCTGCAAGGAGGAGAAGGGCGGGCGTTCCTTTGCCCGCCAACATCAGGAGGAAGGCAGGCGTCTTTTTGCCTGCCAACTTTGGCTGCAACACTTTGTCCGGTGCGCCCTCGCCTTACGGCATTGGGATCAATGTCCACAGGCAGCCCACCGCCGACTGCGGGCCGCCGATAAGACCTCTTCCTCAGAAATGACGTATTTTAACCAACGTTTTATATGCTCAACAGATTGGAGATCATTCGATTCGCCCTTCTGCCCAAATTTTATTGAACTGTCTTTTCTTAACTTTTGGTCCCGGATTTGCTCTAACCTGATGAAACCAAAAACCAAAAACCATGAAAAAGATCATTTTGTTTTGCTCCGCTGCGGCCATGATCCTCTCCACGGCCAGTCTGAACGCTCAACCGCCTAAGGGCGCCCGCCAGCACATGACCCTCGAACAGAGGGTGCAGCAGATGAAGGAGAAGCTGGATCTGTCGGACGATCAGTCGTCGAAGCTGCTCAAAATCTATCAGGATGCCCAGACTGCCTCCTCCAAAGAGAACATCACCCCCGAGGAGAGACGGGCCATCATGAAACAGTCCTTCGACAAGACCAACGAGGTGCTCACCCCCGAACAGAGGGAGAAAGTTCAGCAGGCAAGGCAGCAGGCCGCTCAGGGTGGAGCCCACAAGCAGCACGACGGCAAGGGCGCTCCTCAGGGCAAGGGCCACAAAAAGGGCGGCAACAACACCCCCACCAAGACGGCAGACGAATAATCAGGGCGTGTCAACGCACCCTGGAGAGCAATCTTTCGGTTTTGCGTAACCGAAGTCGACCACCGGTCGGGAGGTTCTCTCCAGCATGGAATTAGCCGGGCCGATCCCGCCAATTTCGCGAGGGACCGGCCCGGTGTTGTTGTCCCCACTCCATGCGGACGGTCCCGTACACGCTCCAGAATTAGGCGTTAGAGTTTGTGTAAATTTTTGAACAAATTTTTAATTATCCCCGTTTTTTGCTATTTTCGCCAAGTTTTTACGAAAGCCAGATGAAAAAATTCCTCGTTCTATCGTTTTTGTTCCTGCTCTGTCAGAGCGCATGGGCCCAGCGTAGCGGCACGGTGCAGGGAGTAGTGTCGGACAACAAGACTCGCACCCCGATGGCGGGCGCGGTGATCGAATTGCGCAACGACGACAAACCCGACCAGGCGCCCAAAGGCGCCGTAACCGACTCAAAAGGCAGTTTTACCATCAGCGGCGTGCCCTACGGGCAATACAGCATCAAAGCTTCCTTCCTCGGCTACACGACCTACACCGACAAGCTGGCCGTCAGCTCGCCCTCCACCACCTTCAACATTCGCATGGAGCCGGGCGCCGTCGAACTGGAGGCGGTGAACACCTCGGCGGCGGCCATCCGAACCTCCCAGAAGGGCGATACGGTGGTCTATAATGCCGGGGCCTACAAGGTAACGCGCGACGCCGACACCGAGAACCTGCTCTCGAAGATGCCCGGCATAACGGTCTCGGACGGCCAGGTCGAGGCGCAGGGCGAGACGGTCAAGAAGGTCTTTGTCGACGGACGCGAGTTTTTCGGCGAGGATGTGGCCGCCACGATCAAAAACCTCCCCGCCGAGGTGATCGACAAGGTGGAGGTCTACAACCGGCTGAGCGACCAGGCTCAGTTTACGGGCGTCGACGACGGCGAGGGCTACAAGGCGATCAATATCGTCACCAAACGCTCGATGCGCACCGGAGCTTTCGGCAAGGTCTACGCCGGATATGGCTACAAGGACCATTATATCGTCGGGGGGAGCGTCAACTTCTTCACCGGCAAGCACCGCCTGTCGCTGATCGGTCTGGCCAACAACCTGAACCAGCAGAACTTCTCGAGCGAGGATATTCTGGGGGTGATGAACACCGGCGGAGGAGGCGGAGGAGGCCGTCCGCGCCGCACCTACGGCGGAGGCGGAGGCGCAGGCAACTTTATGATGCCCCCGCAGAACGGCATATCAAAGGTGGGCTCGCTGGGGCTCAACTACAGCGGACAGTGGAAAGACAAAGTCGACCTGACGGGCAGTTACTTCTTCAACGAGACCAACAACCGCCGACGCACCGACACCTGGACCGAATACTTTCCCGCGCATGACTCGGTGCGCTACCACAGTGGGTTGGAGTTTAGTCGGTCGCGCAACTTCAACCATCGCTTCAACGCCAAGCTCGACTGGAAGATCGACAACAAAAACTCAATATCTTTACGCCCGGGTCTCAGCCTGCAGAGCAACAGGGCCAACAGCTCGGGCGATGGACGCGACTGGCAGGTGCCCGTGGGCGATTTGTCCACCGAGCGCATCATCGACATAATACGCACCGCAGGCAACTCAAAAACCTCGGGTTACAACGCTTCGCTCAGCGCCATATGGATGCACAAGTTCGACCGTCCGGGGCGCACGATTACGATGGACGCCAACGGCTCCCAGTCGATCAACGACCCCACCAGCGAGAGCTACAACAACACCATCTTCTCGCTTCCTCTGGGCGACAGCACCGCCATACGCAACCTTCGCAACATCTCCCACAGCAAAAGCTACCGCCTCGACGGCAGTGTGGTCTACACCGAACCGCTGACCAGCAAGTCTCAGCTGGTGTTGCAGTACCGCGCCCGCTATAGCTTCTCGGACGCCGACCGCAAGTCGTACAACTATCTGAGCGCTCTGGGAGAGTTCGATACGGCGTTCGACCCCGACGTGTCGAACGTCTACAACAGCGGCTACCTGACCCAGCGCATAGGTCCCGGCATACGCTACGGGGGGCAGAAGACCCTATTTGTGGGCAACCTCTACTATCAGCACGCCGACCTGAAGGGCGATCAGGACTATCCGGTGATCACCCCTTCGCGCATCAACGCCTCGTTCGACAATTTCCTCTACTTCGGCATGATGACCCAGACGTTCAACCCCCAGAACACACTGAGGGTCTATGCCCGTTCGTCAACCGACAACCCTTCGGTGACCCAGCTGCAGAACTTTGTCGACGACCGTCGCCCCTCGCGCGTAACGGCGGGCAATCCCAACCTCAAACAGACCACAGGCCACAGCATCTCGGCCACCTACAACCGTTCGAGCGTCAAAAAAGGGCGCAGTTTCATGGCGATGGCCAACTTCTCGCTCACGCGAAACAATATCGCCGACTCGACCATCTACGTCGGTCGCACCAACTACACCATCCTGGGCAATAACGGCCAGAGAGACATCACACTGCAGCCCGGAGCCCAGTTCACCAAGCCGGTCAACATCGCCGACGGCAGCTATCTGGTGCGCGGAGGATTGGTCTACGGCACACCGGTCGGCGTGCTGAAGAGCAATATCAACCTTTCGCTTGGCGGGCAGTTCTCGCAGTCGCCCAGCTATATAGGCACGGTGGACGGGGGCGGCGTCCTGTCCATGGACAAGAACATCTCGCGCGTAACGGGCCTCATGACGGGCGCCACGCTGGGCAGCAATATCAGCGAGAAGCTCGACTTTTCGCTCTCGTACAACTACATCTATAACCTGGTTAAAAACCGTATCGGTCAGGGCACCAACGACAACCAATACTGGCAGCAAATGGCCAACTTCCGCGTCAAGTGGATCACCTGGGGCGACGTAACACTCACGGGAACAGCTCATTACAACTACTTCACGGGCATCACCAACAAATTCACCGAGGACTTCTGTCTGGTCAGTGTTTTCCTGGGCAAGAAGCTATTCAAAAGTCGGCTCGGCGAGCTGAGCATAGGGGTGAACGACCTGCTGAACCAGAACAAAAACTTCTCGCGCAACGTCTCGACGCAGTCGATCTCCAACGTCACCAACAACATCATCTCGCGCTACTACTCGATCCAGTTCGTCTATAACATTCGTTCCTTCAGGGGCGGACAGGCCCCGGCACAGAACAGATCGGTGCTGGGCGACGAATTTGAACGCGGCGGAGGGCCCTCCTTCGGTCCGCCGACGGGGCCCGGTGGGCCGGGAATGGGCCCGGGCGGTCCGAGGAGATAGGGGGTAGCTCATCGAGACAGTTTCCCGATCGATGCGGCAAGTGTCATCGTACGGCGGTCGAACGGCTGTTTCCAAACACAAAAAGGCGTCCCTGAGCAGGGGCGCCTTTTGTAAATTATGCGATTTGCGGAGGAATTCCAGTCTGCAAGTATTGCCGGGGTAAGGCCAAAATTATATGTTTAGGCATCCCGGCGCCAAGCCGGGGACAGAGACGAGAGCGCTTTCAGGCTATATTTTTCGGCTCGGAGCCGGAGTTCCGTTGCATGTCATCATGAGTTTATGTCCCCCAGAGCGAAGTTCTTTCATGTCACCCTGAGCGGAATGGAGCGTAGCGGAATGAAGCTGAAGTATCTCGGCAAGACTGCTGAATCATTCTTTTTGAGATGCCTCGACTGCGCTCGGCATGACATAATTATTGCGCCCGACATGATATTTTGCGTGTGCGGCTTTTATGTCATGTCACCCTGAGCGAAACGAAGTGAAGTCGAAGGGGCCCAGCAAGACTGTGTGTGAGATGCTTCGCTTTTGCCCAGCATGGCATGAAGAGTTGAGACGCCTCGACTGCGCTCAGTATGACATGTCATGTTTAAGCCCCTGATTCGCATCATAAATGAACTTCAGATTATTACCCGGCGATCCGTTGTGCATTTCTTAAATGTTGATTTAAAATCGTCATTTCGTGCGAAAGCTGGCGAAAGCAAGGCGGCCTGCAGCCGGCGGGGGGATGCCTCACCAGACGGCAAATCTCGGGGCCGCAGGTTCCGACGCATACGACGATAAATGGCAGCCCTCCGCGTGGGGCGGCTGCGGGCTGCGCGGCTTTTCGAGCCGCGTTGACATGCAACGTCTTGCCTTAACCTTAAGTTTTGTCCGTGTTTCGAGGCCTTTCCTGCCGCTGCGTCCGGGGTGGCTGCGGGCCACGCAGCTCTGTGAGCCGCAATGATAATGCAACAACCTCGCGATCAGGGATGGTAATTTCTTATCGGATAATATGCCCGTTGACCGCGGTCACCAGCGGGGCGAGGCGGTCGATGACCTCGACCTCTATCCCGGCCCTCTCGAGCATGGCGCGCCCATGGCAGCGAACAAAACAGTCGGGCTCGCCGATGGCATAAACCACACGTGCAAAGCGATGATCGATGATCAGTTGCGAGCACGAAGCGCTCTTCGAGGCGCGCGAGGAACACGGCTCCATCGACGAGTAGATCGTCGCGCCCTCCAACACAGCTCCGGCAGCCTGCGCCCCAGCCAGCGCCTCCTCCTCGGCGTGGTTGTGGGGACCGTGCGCGCGCGAATAACCCGTGAAAACCTCTCCGGCCGCGGTAACGACAACAGCCCCCACGCTGTAGGCCGTCGGAGAGGGGATGCACCGCTCGCTTTCGCGTATGGCCACCAGCAGGAGCTGCTCGTCGGAGCGCGCCACATCATACTCATATACAGTGGTTTCTCCGGCCATATATTCCCGTTGCAGCAACAGATTGGCCGGCCTTTCGAAATGCGGAGCCTCGGCCTGCCCTACCGTTACCGGCGCAACGGCCAGACGCAGCGTGTCGACCACTCCGGCGGCGAAAAACTCCCTGAGCACGCGGCTCCCTCCCTCGACCATCAGCCGACGGCACCCCATGGCGGCAAGCGCGTCCACCACGCTCCGGGGCGAGAGACTCTCCAGCCGCACCACCTCGGCCACATGGTCAAGCCACCGGGGAACAACCGCATCAGTAGTCGTAAAGACCACTTTGCGTCCGGCTCCCTCGGTGAAAAAACGCGCCTGTTGGTCGAACTCGAGGCTGCGCGAGATGGTGGCCTTGAGCAGATCGGCCGACAGCCCCGCAGCCTCGCGTCGGCGCCGGGCCTCCCGGTCGCGGATCACCAGCGAGGGGTTGTCCGAGCGCACCGTCCCTGCGCCGACCAGTATGGCGTCGCACTGCTCGCGCAGTGCGAGCACCTGAACCCAGTCCTCGGGCGATGAGAGCCTGAGCCGGACAGACGAGCAGTCGTCCATGCAGCCGTCGAGCGATGTGGCTACCGAAGCGATCACCTTCATCGCGCAGCGCTTTTGAGCACGATCAGCGACACCTCGGGACGGGTGCCGATGCGCATGGGATAGACGACATAGCCCACTCCATCGTTGATATAGAGATATTTGCCGTTGCGACTGTAGAGCCCGCTCCACTCCCCGAACCGCCATTTGGCCGGCGACCAGCTACGGCCCAGAAGCGAGAATTTCATCTGCATCGAGTGGACGTGGCCCGAAAGGGTCAGATCGCCATATGGCATGTTGACGATCCTTTCGCTCCACAGTTCGGGGGTGTGGCTCACGCAGATGTTGAACAGACTGTCAGGCACCCCGGCATAGGTCGCCTCGAAGTCGACCGGCACAACGCTCGCGGCACGTCGCATGTGGCGTTTCTCGACCGGAAAACTCACCCCCGAAAGCGATATGCTGTCGACGCCGTCGGGGATGTAAACAGTTTGGTTGACAAGTGGTTGCCACCCCGCCTCGCGATAGCGTTCAAGGATGCGATCGACGTTCTCGGCGAAGGGATGCGCCACCGAATCGCGCACATAGAGGCCCAGGTCGTGGTTGCCCAGCACCGCAAACCGGCCGTAGCGGCTCTCTACCCGGCTGAATATCTGCGCGACAGCCGGGGTAAATTCGTCGCTTGTGAGGTTGACCATGTCGCCTCCGAATACCACCACGTCGGGCCGCGCAGAGTTGATGGCCTCCACCAGGCGGTTCAACTGTTTGTGGCTGTGGATCAAATTGCCCAGATGGACATCGGCGAAGAGCGCCACCCTCAGTCCGTCGAACGACGCCGGCAGGCGATCGCACTCGATGGTGGTCTGCCGCACCTCGATGCGGCTGCGCCCCACCGTAGCCCCCAGGATCATCGTTACGACGATCGTCAGGGCGAGCGCTGCGCCGACAATGCCAAACGCCCGCGGACGGCGCACCAGCCGTCCCAGCCTCGAGATCAGAACGTAGACGATCCTCGGGATGGCGTTCAGCATGAAGAGCCATATGATCCATATGGTCAGTCGCATAGTGCGTGCGGTCGCGTCGCTGTAGGTCAGCAGTACGACAAGCGGAAGCAGATAGACGGCCACCGAGCAGCACAGCCACAGACGCCGCAGCGGGCGCGACAAACGTTGCACTTCGCGACGGTAGAGGGCCCAATCGGCCCACAAGAGCAACAGAAAACAGGCGATAAACAATACTTTGTACATAAGAAATCGTTAAAATTTTCGGTCTGGAACCGGCGCCAACAGGTTGCCATGCAGGCTCATTCTGTCCAGAGGATGGATTTTGCAAAGGTAGCGTAAATTTTCGGCAGGAAAGTTTTTATATCAAAAATATCACATTACCTTTGTTACTGTTGCTTGGAGTTTGTCCGGTTTTTTCTGTCCTCGTTCTTTGGACCTCTTTTTGCCCCTGTTGGTCTCGCCTCCTCGTTACATGGAACCACTATGCGCCTTGTCGGTGAGACCAACATAAACAAAAATAACTCCCAAATAACTTCGACAGAAAAAACCGGACAAACTCTTGATAAAATCCATTTTCACCACATCAAAAACAAAATTATGTCTAAGACCAAAAAATTTCTGCTCTCGGACCAGCAGATGCCAACCCAATGGTACAACGTAGTGGCAGACATGCCCAACCGGCCCCTGCCGCCACTCGATCCCCGAACCAAACAGCCCGTCACCAAAGAGCAGATGTGCGCTCTGTTTGCCGAGGAGCTCATGGCTCAGGAGATGAGCGTCGAGCGTTTCATCGACATTCCCGACCAGGTGCAGGACCTCTACAAAATATGGCGCCCCACCCCGCTGGTGCGCGCCTACGGCCTCGAAAAGGCCCTCGACACCCCGGCCAAGATCTATTTCAAGAACGAGAGCGTCTCGCCAGCCGGTTCGCACAAACCCAATTCGGCCATCCCGCAGGCCTATTACAACCACAAACAGGGCATCAAAAACCTCACCACCGAGACAGGCGGGGGACAGTGGGGCTCGGCCATAGCGCTGGCCTGCCAGCTGTTCGGCATCGATCTGAAGGTCTACATGGTGCGCGTGAGCTACAACCAGAAGCCATACCGCAAACTGATGATGAACGCCTGGGGCGCCGAGGTGATCCCCTCGCCCAGCAACACCACCCAGGTTGGTCGCAGTGTGCTGGAGCGCGATCCCGACTGTTCGGGCAGCCTCGGGCTGGCCATCTCGGAGGCGGTGGAGGTGGCTCTGCGCGATCCGTCGACCACCAAATACTGTCTGGGTAGCGTGCTCAACCACGTGCTGTTGCACCAGACGGTGATCGGCGAGGAGGCGTTGCTGCAGATGGAGATGGCCGGCGACAAGCCCGACGTTGTGATCGGATGTTTCGGCGGCGGGTCGAACTTCGGCGGGGTGGCCATGCCTTTCCTCAGGGGCAAGCTGATCCGGGGCGAGAATATCCGCGTGGTGGCTGTCGAGCCCTCATCGTGCCCCAAGCTCACACGCGGCACGTTCCAGTATGACCTGGGCGACACCGAAGGGTTCACGCCGCTGATACCCATGTACACCCTCGGCCACACGTTCCAGCCCGCCGACATCCATGCCGGGGGGTTGCGTTACCACGGCGCCGGGGCGATCGTCAGCCAGCTGCTGCGCGACGGTCTGGTCGAGGCGCAGGCGGTGCCCCAGCTCGAGACATTTGCGGCGGGGCTGATCTTCGCCCGCAGCGAGGGGATCATCCCCGCTCCCGAGTCGACCCACGCCATCGCCGCAGCCATCCGCGAGGCCAACCAGGCCAAAGAGGAGGGACGCAGCCGGACCATACTGTTCAACCTCTCGGGCCACGGCATGATCGACCTGTATGCCTACGAGCAATATTTCGCGGGCAAACTGACCAACTACGACCTGCCCGACCAGGTGATCAGCCAGAGCGTCGACCGCCTCGAGAAGATCATCAAATAATAATTGCTGATTACTTGCCCGGCGAGAGGTCCCGAGGATGATACTGGCGATCCGTTGTCTGTTTTTTTATATAAAATCGAGCCCTCCTGCCATTGCGGCAGGAGGGCTCGGTCGTTGAAGGGTGTCGCAGAAAAGTCTGCCGGTGCAGGCCGGTGCAGGTCGCAGACGGCGGGGGCTGCCACGAAAAGGCTGATCCCAATGCCGTCAGGCGATGGCGTACAGACATAAAGATGGCGGTCCTCCGTCCAGGAAGTACAGGAGTATGGCGGCGGGCCATTCGGCTCTCATTTGATACGACACAGAAATGAGTACAGAACCGAAAATGGCAGAGTTTCACTCTCCGGCCAAACCTAAGTTTTTCGGCCTCGCAGAGGCCGGCCCAGCCGCAGCCACACTCTGCGTTTTTTGGGCGAAGGGCCGCAACCGACGAACGAAGCGGGAGCAGAGGCCGCTCGCGGACTATGCCTCGCAATCGACGATAAACCGAACGCAGAGTCGAGCTCGCTCGAAAACTCTGCCGAGGTGCTTCTCGACGAAGGAGTGAGCGCAGAGGCGAGTTTACTCGCAACTATGCCGAGCGACGAGGAGAAAGGCGGGCGTCTTTTTGCCCGCCAACATCAGGAGAAAGGCGAAGCCAACGAGGAGGAACCGGGCAGTGTTGCGAGGGTCGCAGACCGCTTGCGGGCTACGGCCGAGGTAGCGCGAGGAAGGCAAGCGTCCCTCTGCTTGCTTTCCTTCGCGGGCGTCCTTTTGCCCGCCAACATCAGGAGTAAGGCGGGCGTCTCTTTGCGAGCCAACAAGTAGCGAGGCCCCAGCGGCAAGCGGCTGAAAAGACCTTGCATTTGGACCAAACATGCGGTCTATTGACTTGACCTCCGTATTTTGTCTGCGCACAGACCGTAGGTCTGGTCATTGTCAAATGTCCATTGAATCCGCTGCGCGCGGGGCGGCTCTTTTTTAGAAAAAGAGCCAAACGACGCCAAGCCGAGCGCAGAGTCGAGCTCGCTCGAACTCTCTGCCGAGGCGCGAAGGAGTAAGGCGAGCGTCTTTTTGCGAGCCAACAATCGCCGCCTGAGCTGCGGGGCTACTTTGAGGTTGTTTAAACTTCTCCACTCTCGTTCTTTGCGGCTCTTTCGGCCTCTGTCTGCCTTGCCTCCTTGTCGCATAGCTGGAGCTATGCTCCGCGTCGGCAAGTTGTCAGAGGCCAAAATAGCTCACAAATAACTTCGGCGGAGAAGTCTAAGCAACCTCGGCGCTATTCGTGAGGCTGCTGCGCCGAACTCGGGCTTTTAGTCGCTTACGCGCCTAACGCCCTCGAACAGCGGCTCGCTTGGCGCCTGCGGCTCCAACCGCCTCGCTCTCGACGCGCTCCGCTTTACGCCTCCTCGCAACGGTGGCCGGGCTCCGCGATTTCTGAACGTTGGGCGCGACGACACTTTCCAATCGCCCCGTAGGGGCGAAACATCCCCGGCATTGAGCCGAGGCGTTAAGCGAGCGGAGGAAATTGAGCGCCCTGCGACGCCACTTGTTTGACGACGTTAGGCCCCCAATGGGGACTAAAAGGAGGAGGTTTGGCGTCGTAGCTCAATTTTCTCCAGGCGAGTAGCCGAGGCGAACCGCCGGGTGTTTTTGGTTACTTTTTATAAAAAAGTAACCGCCCCGCGCGTAGCGGCCTCAAAAGACTTTTGACAACGGACAAACTTAAGTTCAAAGCAAAAACGCTGCTTGTTTCTCGACTCCCCGCCCGCCCCGACAGCGGCTAAAAGCCGCTGTCGGGCGAGGGAGTCGGCAGTTTTGACAGGCAAAACTGCAAGATGGAGGCGGACGTCCCTCTGCTGGTCAACTTCGCGGGCGTCCTTTTGCCCGCCAATGGCGGCCGGGCTTCGCGCTTTTTAAACACTATTCCGATCTCCATCGCCTCGAAGAGGCGAAGCATCCCCCGGCATTGAGCCGAGGCGTTAAGCGAGCGGAGGAAATTGAGCGTTCGGCGACGCCACTTGTTTGACGACGTTAGGCCCCCAATGGGGACTAAAAGGAGGAGGTTTGGCGTCGTAGCTCAATTTTCTCCAGGCGAGTAGCCGAGGCGAACAGCCGGAAGTTTTTGGTTACTTTTTATAAAAAAGTAACCGCCCCGCGCGCAGCGGCCTCAAAAGGCTTTTGACAATGGACAGACTTGAGGTTAAGGTAAGACTCTGACGGTTTTCAGCCTTGCCGGGCAAGACCGGCACAGCCGCAGTCACACTCTGCGCTTTTTGGGCGCTTTTGGGGCGGAGGGCTGCGGAATATTGCCAGCACGCCCTCGCCTTACGGCATCGGGTCTGGCCGCCACAACATGGCAGCCCGCCGCCGACTGCGGACCGCAACCAACGACAAGCCGAGCGCAGAGGCGAGTTTACCCACAACTCTGCCGGGCGACGAGGACGAAGCCGAAAGCAACCCCGAAAGCAATCATTTATACTCCATATGTCATGCTGAGCGAAGTCGAAACATCTCATGCAGTATCGCCGAGACCCTTCGACTCCACTTCGTTCCGCTCAGGGTGACATGACATAAAAGCCGAACTCATAATATGTCATGCTGAGCGAAGTCTTCCCGGGCAGCGTTGCGAGGGTCGCAGACCGCTTGCGGGCTACGGCCGAGGTAGCGCGAAGAAGGCAAGCGTCCCTCTGCTCGCTTTCCTTCGCGGGCGTCCCTTTGCCCGCCAACATCACCATCACCGTTACGCCCTCCGCCTATGGCTACGGGGGCGAGGCTCAACGAAGCGCCCCTTTACTGGCTGCGAACCACATAAGGAATATACCGTTTGTCGTTTGCGTTATTTGGACATCCGTTCAGAGCCACTCGCCGCCGGGGGAGTTCCGCGCTTTCTGAATGGTCGCAGGCTCCACACTTTCGATCAATTTTAACGACAATTTTAATGCGTCGTCAATGCTCACCTCACCATCTCGAAGTCGAGCTGTTTGCGGGCCAGGTCGGCGCGCATGACCCTGATCGTAACCAGGTTGCCAAGGGTATAGGTGCGGTGGGTGCGGCGACCGACCACCGAATATTCGTCGGGATCGAACACATAGAAATCGTCCTGCATCTCGCGCAGGGGCACCATTCCCTCGATGTGGGTCTGATCGAGTTCGACATAGAGGCCC
This sequence comes from Bacteroidia bacterium, assembly GCA_025999315.1. Classification (GTDB taxonomy): domain Bacteria; phylum Bacteroidota; class Bacteroidia; order Bacteroidales; family Rikenellaceae; genus JAIRQC01. Next base: position 12,930 of record BNXD01000002.1, read on the forward strand.
CACTCGGTGACCCCAACTATGTGGCCCTCGAACACCTGGCCCGTCTTGTCGAGCATATATTCGACCATCTTGTATTTGATCGACGCCCGTTCGGCCTCGGCGGCGCGCTGCTCCATCTGCGAAGTGTGGTCGCACAGCTCTTCGTAATGCTCCTTGGAGGGCGACTTGCCCCCGGCGAGGTAGAGCGTCAGCAGGCGGTGGACCATCATGTCGGGATAGCGGCGTATGGGCGAGGTGAAGTGGGTATAGTAGTCGAACGCCAGCCCGTAATGGCCGATGTTGTCGGTCGAGTAGTAGGCTTTGGCCATGGTGCGTATGGCGAGGGTCGAGATGAGGTTCTCCTCGTTCTTGCCTTTGATCTGCGCCATCAGGCGGTTCATCTCCTGCGATACGGCGCGCCCCTTTTCGGCCTTGAAATAGTAGCCGAAGCGCAGTATGAAGTTCCTGAACGAGGCGAGCTTGTCGACATCGGGCTTGTCGTGAACGCGATAGACCATCGTACGCCCGGCACTGGCCCCCTCGCCGCGTTTTTTGCCCACGAACTCGGCTACCGTGCGGTTGGCCAGCAACATGAACTCTTCGACCAGCTGGTTGGCCTCCTTCTGCTCCTTGAAATAGACCCCCAGCGGCTTGCCCTTCTCGTCGAGGCTGAACTTGGCCTCTTCCCGCTCGAAGCTGATGGCTCCGGCGGCAAAACGCTCGCGGCGCAGCGTCTGGGCCAACGAGTTGAGCGTGAGTATCTCATCGCGAAAATCGCCCTGCGCCCCCTCGATGATCTGCTGCACCTGGTCGTAGGTGAACCGGCGGTCCGAGCGGATCACCGTGCGGCCGATGCGGCTGTCCAGAACCCGGGCCTGGTCGTCGATCCTGAAAATGACCGAGTAGGTGAGCTTCTCCTGCAGCGGGTTGAGCGAGCAGAGCTCGTTAGACAGCACCTCGGGCTGCATGGGCACCGTGCGGTCGACCAGATAGACCGACGTGCCACGGCTTTCGGCCTCGCGGTCGACGATGCTGCCCTCGCGTACATAGTGGGTTACGTCGGCGATATGCACCCCGACCTCCCATTGGTCGCCCGTGCGACGGACAGAGAGCGCATCGTCGAAGTCCTTGGCGTCGGTCGGGTCGATGGTGAAGGTGGTTGCCCCGCGCATGTCGATGCGGGTGGCAAACTCGGCCGCGGTCAGGTCGGCCGGTATGGCAGCGGCGGCAGCTTCGACCTCAGGTTCAAAATGATAGGGCAGGTCATACTCGGCCAGTATGGCGTGCATCTCGGCGTCGTTGTCGCCGGCCATGCCAAACACCCGGACGATCTCGCCGCGGGGGTTGCGCGTGCCGGGCGTCCAGTCGACCACGCGCACGGCCACCTTCTGGCCGTTTTTGAGCTCGAACCGTCCGCCCAGAGGCACAAAAATGTCGGTGGACACCTTGCGCGAGTCGACCTTCACAAAGGCAAATTTGTCGGACAGCTCCACCTCGCCCACATACCCCCGGGGATTGCGTTCGACGATCTGGATGACGTGGCCTTCGGGAGCTCCGCTGCGTTTGGCACGCATGGTCAGGCGCACACGGTCGCCGTTCAGAGCGTAGCCCGCATTACGCTGATCGACAAATATGTCGCGGTCCATCCCACTGACTTTCACATAGAGCGATCCCGAGGCGAGGGCATCGACCACCCCCTCGTACGAAGGCATGTTGGAAGGGGCCAGGCGGTATTTATCCTTTTCGAGGGGTTCGATCACCCCGTCGGCCACCATCCTGGCGAGTATCTCGCGTGTGGCGGCCTTGGCCTCGCGGTCGTTGCTCCCTGTGGCGGTGGTCAGCGAACGCAGGCTCAGCTTGCGCCCCGGCTGCGAGCGAAAAAGCTCGGCGATCAGCGCCGCCCGTTCGTCGACTTTGGCGGGTTTGCGGCCGCCTCTTTTTGTATCTTTTTTCTGTTTGGTCATAACTCGGTTTTTATCAGACAAAGATAGCAATAATTACTCCGATGGAATGATTTTGGCTATCTTTGCCCATATAAAAACTATGGAGGATGAAAAAAGGCGTTCATATGGCGGCCGCCTGCCTGCTGCTCACGCTGACAGGGAGCGGGGCGCAAGCCCAGGGGCCGGCGCAAGTCGGTTGGAGTATCTCGGCATCGGAGGGCGACCGGGGCCGTGCGAATGATGGTCAGGGGACGGCAGCAGGCTCCCGGGGGCGCCACACGATCACCTTGACGGCGAAGATCACCCCTCCGTGGCACATATATGACCTGCGCGAACGGACCGACGGCCCCATGGCCACCGCTTTCGACTTCGACGGCGGGGCGGGCGGATCAGGCGGTTCGAGCGGCAGAGAGGGCAGACGGGGCGCGCCGGGCTACAAACTTGTCGGCCCGGTCAGGGAGCTCGACCGGCCCGTGATGGTCTACGACTCCACGTTCAGGATGGAGATCGGCTATCACAGCGGCACGGCGCGGTTTGCCCAAAAAGTGGAGACGACCTCGCGCGACAGCGTAACGGTGAGGTGCACCGTGCAATGGATGGCGTGCCGCGAGGGGGCCTGCACCCCACCGCAGGAGTTCACGCTAACGGTCCGTCTGCCGGGCAATCCCGACGCCCCCGCCCCGGATGCGAGCCTTCAGGCAATGTCCGGGAGCGACAGGGCGGCGACAGGTCAAGCGGGTATTGAGGCGGGCCTCGCCGGGCAGACAAGCGGCGTGGCAGGCATTGAGGCGGGCCAGGGCGGCGCGGATGGCGCTCCGGCGGCCCTCTCCCCTGCGGGAGAGGATATGGCTGGCGACGGAAGCGGCAGCGTGGGCGGCGGTAGCGATATTGGAGGTGGCGGCACGCTGTGGGGCCTGATACTCAGCGCGATACTTTGGGCGCTTGCGGCGCTGTTCACCCCGTGCGTCTTCCCGATGGTGCCGATGACGGTCTCCTATTTTCTCAAAACGACGGGCAACCCCCGCCGCAACGCGCTGATATACGGCCTGATGATCGTCGCCCTCTACACCATCCCCATCGCGATCATTATCGGCCTGACGCGCCTTGTGGGCGGCGAGGCCATGACGGCCGATCTGCCGAACCGTCTGGCCACTCACTGGCTGCCCAACCTGCTCTTTTTCGTGGTGTTCATGCTCTTCGCCGCGTCGTTTCTTGGGGCGTTCGAGATCGTGCTGCCCTCGCGGATCGTCGGTCGGGCAGGTCGCGAGTCAGACCGTAGCGGCATGGCGGGCATATTCTTCATGGCGTTGACGCTGGTGCTCGTATCATTCTCGTGCACAGGCCCGATCGTCGGTTCGGTGCTGATCGGGTCGACCTCCGGGGAGTGGCGCGACCCGATCATCGCCATGGCCGCTTTCTCGACGGTTTTTGCCCTGCCGTTCACGCTGCTGGCCTTCTTTCCGAGGCTGATGGACCGGCTGCCGCACAGTGGCGGATGGCTCGGCTCGGTCAAAGCGACGCTGGGGTTCATAGAGGTGGCCCTCGGGCTTAAGTTCCTGAGTGTCGCCGACCAAAGCTACCACTGGGGCATCCTGCCGCGCGAGCTCTACCTGGCCATCTGGATCGTGGTCTTCACCATGCTGGGATTCTATCTGCTGGGCAAACTGCGCCTGCGGCACGACGCGCCTGTGGAGAGCATCGGCGTGGTGCGGCTGACGCTGGCCATCGCCGTATTTACGTTTGTGGTGTGGATGATCCCGGGGATGTTCGGAGCTCCGCTCAAGGCGTTGTCGGGCTATCTGCCGCCGATCGAGAACCGGACCTTTGCATCGCCCGGCGGACAAACGCAGAAGGCGGGCGGCGGCCCCGAGGTCTCGTTCGGCGACCGGCTGCATCTGCCGCACGGGCTCGGCGGATTTTTTGATCTGGAGGAGGGGGCGGAGTATGCCCGCAAGGTCCGCAAGCCTCTGTTCGTGGACATTACGGGGCTGGGATGCGCCAGTTGCCGCCAGATGGAAGAGCGGGTATGGTCCGCTCCGCAGGTGCTTGCGCTGCTCGAAAGCCGGTTTGTGATCGTGGCGCTATTCACCGACGACCGCACGTCGCTGCCGCGCGAAAAATGGATCACGACCGCCTCGGGCACAGAGCTCAAGACCCTCGGCCGCGCCAACTCCTACATCGCCCAGACCCGCTTCGGAGTGCAGGCGCAACCGTTCTACCTGATCGTCGATCCCGACAGCGGCCGTCCTCTCGTGCCCGGCCGCGGCTACAACCTCGACGTCAAAGGTTTCGAGGCCTTTCTGCTGAGTGGCATCCAGGCCTTCGATAACAGATAAACGGTATATAGCCGACTTGAATTATCAGGTAAAATTGTATTCCGAACGAAAAATTTGCCTGATCGGTGGTCTGCAGACAGCGCAGGGCTGCCCCAAGTCGCAGACGAGTGGCTGCGGGGCTACTCCCACTCGATGGTTGCGGGCGGTTTGGAGCTGATGTCGTATACCACGCGGTTGATGCCCTTGACTTTGTTGATGATCTCGTTCGACATACGGGCCAGAAAATCGTAGGGCAGGTGCACCCAGTCGGCCGTCATGCCGTCGGTGGAGGTTACGGCACGCAGGGCCACGCAGTTTTCGTAGGTGCGCTCGTCGCCCATAACTCCCACGCTCTGAACCGGCAGCAGCATCACTCCCGCCTGCCAGACCCCATCGTAGAGGCCCGCCTCGCGCAGGCCGTCGAGGAACACCTTGTCGGCCTGTTGCAGGATGCGCACCTTCTCGGCCGTTACCTCGCCCAATATCCTGATACCCAGACCGGGACCGGGGAACGGGTGGCGTCCGAGGATCACTTGATCGATCTGCAACTCGCGCCCCACACGCCGCACCTCGTCCTTGAACAGCAGGCGCAACGGCTCGACGACCTTCAGGTGCATCTTTTCGGGCAGGCCGCCCACGTTGTGGTGCGATTTGATGGTGGCCGAGGGGCCCTTGACCGAGACCGACTCGATCACGTCGGGGTAGATCGTCCCCTGCGCCAACCATTTGATCTCCTTGAGTTTCTGCGCTTCGGCATCGAACACCTCCACAAAGTCGCGGCCGATGATCTTGCGTTTCTGCTCAGGGTCGGTTATCCCGCGCAGGTCGGTGAGGAACTTGTCGCCGGCACGTACGCCTATCACATTGAGACCCATATGTTTGTAGGAGTCCAACACCTCCTCGAACTCATCCTTGCGCAGCAATCCGTGGTCGACAAATATGCAGACGAGGTTTGCCCCGATGGCCCTGTGCAGCAGCACGGCCGCCACAGACGAGTCGACCCCGCCCGAGAGACCGAGCAACACCCGATCGTTGCCCAGCTGTGTCTGTAACTCCTTGATCGTCGACTCGATGAACGAAGCGGGTGTCCAATCCTGCCGGCAACCGCAGATGCCGACCACAAAGTTGCGCAACAACTGTGGCCCCTCGGTCGAGTGGTAGACCTCCGGGTGGAACTGTATGCCCCAACTCAGCTCGCCGTCGATGCCAAAAGCGGCCACCTCGACATCGTCGGTCGAGGCGATCACCCGACACCCTTCGGGAGGCGATATGATGGTGTCGCCGTGCGACATCCACACCTGTGTCGAGGGCGAGAGGCCGCGTAGCAGCGGGTCGTCGGCACACCCCACCGAGAGCTTGGCGCGGCCGTATTCTCTTGTGTCGGAGGCGGCTACCTGTCCGCCAAAATTCTGGGCCAGATACTGCGCCCCATAACACACACCCAGCAAAGGTATGCGCCCCTTGAAGGGGCCCAGATCGATCTGCGGAGCGTCACTGTCGCGCACCGAGAAGGGGCTGCCCGAGAGGATCACCCCCCGGACGCTCTGGTCGGGGGCGGGAAAACGATTGTAGGGGTGTATCTCGCAGTAGACGTTCAACTCTCTGACGCGGCGCGCGATAAGCTGGGTGTATTGCGACCCGAAATCTATGATCAGTATCTTTTCCATTACAATTTGATTGTCGGCTTCAGCTGCGTACCGTGGCTCCGCACTCGGTCTCCAGTCGGCGGATGAGGTTGGACATCGCCTTGTCGATGGCCTGGTCGGTGAGGGTGCGCTCGCGGTCTTCGAGGATGAAACTCAGGGCGTAAGACTTCTTCCCCTCGGGCAGTTTGTCGCCCTGATAGACATCGAACAGCCCCACGCTGCGCAGCAGGCGGCGTTCGGTGTCGAAAGCCACTTTGCGCAGCGCGGCAAAGGTTACGCCCTTGTCGACCAGCAGCGCCAGGTCGCGACGAACCTCGGGGAACTTGCCCAATTCGGTGACCTTGACCGTCTTGCGCGATGCCGCACGCGACAGCGCGCCGAAATCGATCTCACAAAAGTAGACGGGCTGCTTCAGGTCGAAGCGACGGAGTATCTCACCGGCCACAACCCCCATTTCGAGCAGCGGGGTCGAGCCCAGAGAGAGGCTGAGGGCCTGATCGAAGAGGTCCGAAGAGCTCTCCTCGCATCGCAAGTCATAGATTTCCAGACCGAAACGCCCGAGCAGCCGTTCGACCGTGCTGCGGAGGGCAAAAAAGTCGGACGGTTGGCTCGCCACGTTCCACGACGGGGTGCGCTGCAGGCCCGTTACGGCGATGCCGAGCTTCATCGTCTCGCCGTAGGGCGTCAGAGCGTCATCGCCCGTGCGCGAGGGGTCGAAGGTGTGGCAGTTGCCGATCTCGTAAAGTTGCAGGTCGCTGCATTTGTGGTTGACGTTGAGAGTTACGGCCTCCAACATATTGAACAGCAGAGTTTGGCGCATAACATCGAGTTCGCTGCTGAGCGGGTTGAGTATCTTCACACACCGTTGGAGAGGATGGCTTTGAAGGTCGCGGTAGTAGGCCGAGCTGGTGAGCGAATTGCTCATTATCTCATTGAAACTCAGCGACGAAAGCATCTCCGAGGCGCGATTCTTAAGACGCACGTTGTCCGGGCGCGGCGCATACGACACCGAGGCGTTCAGGTGGGTCGGTATCTCGATATTGTTGTAGCCATACAGACGCAGAATGTCCTCTATCAGATCGACTTGACGTCTGACGTCGACGCGGTATGGCGGCACGGCCACACTGAGCGTATCCCCGGCCTCGCGCTCGATGCGCACCTGCAGGGCCGCGAGTATCCGGCGTACGGTCTGCTCGGGTATCTGTTTGCCCGCCAAGGCGTTGATACGTTCAAAAGAGATGTCGAAGCGGAAATCCTCCACCGGCGCGGGGTAGATGTCGACGATCTCGCCGCTCACTTTGCCACCGGCCAGCTCTCTGAACATCAGTGCAGCGCGTTTGAGAGCGTAGATGGTGATATTGGGGTCGACGCCACGCTCGAAACGAAACGAGGCATCGGTGTTAAGTCCATGACGACGAGCGCTTTTGCGTATGGATACCGGGTTGAAAAGAGCGCTCTCGAGAAAGACATTGACCGTCGTGTCGCTCACTCCCGAATCGCTCCCGCCGAAGACCCCGGCAAGGCACATGGGCCGCGTGGCGCTGCAGATCATCAGATCGTCGGCCGAAAGTTTGCGTTCGATCCCGTCGAGGGTCAAAAATGGCGTCCCCTCGGGGCAGGTCTGCACGACGATCCGGCGTCCGTCGATCTTGTCGGCGTCGAAGGCGTGCAACGGCTGGCCCACCTCGTGCAGGACGAAGTTGGTGATGTCCACCACGTTATTCTTGGGATTGATGCCTATGGTGCGCAGGTGGTCCTGCAGCCATTTGGGCGAGGGGGCGATCTTCAGACCGGTGATCGTTACCCCGGCGTAACGCGGAGCTCCTTCGGGACTTCGGACCTCCACATCGACAGTCAGATCGTGGTTGTCGACCTTGAAAGCGTCGACCGGCGGCAGGTCGAGCCTGCAGGCGATGTCGTGCGTAGCCATATACGCCGCCAGGTCGCGGGCCACCCCGTAGTGGGAGGCGGCATCGGCGCGGTTGGGCGTAAGGCCTATCTCGATCATCGTATCACCCTCCAGATCAAGCGCCCGGCAGGCCGGAACGCCCGGCAGGGCAGTCGCGTCGAGGATCATGATGCCCGAATGGTCGCCACCGATGCCCAGCTCGTCCTCGGCACAGATCATGCCCAGCGACTCGACTCCGCGGATCTTGCTGCGTTTGATCTTCAGACCCTCGCTCTCGCCGGCGGGATAGAGCGTCGCGCCAACGGTGGCCACCAGCACTTTCTGGCCTGCGGCGACGTTGGGCGCTCCGCACACGATCTGCAACGTCTCGCTGCCGCCCACGTCGACCGTCGTTACCGACAGATGGTCGGAGTCGGGGTGTCGCCCGCAGGTGAGCACATGGCCCACCACAACGCCTTCCAGCCCTCCGCGCACACTCTCTATGTGCTTGACGGCATCCACCTCCAGACCGATGTCGGTCAGAATGGAGGCAAGTTGCTCGATAGTAAGGTCGGTCTGCAGATAATCCCGCAGCCAGTTGTATGATATTTTCATCTCTCTGTTACGCTTGTGCCCACAAGGCTCTTTTCGGGGCCCGGTCGACAATTTTGCCGGCCAAAGATACAAAAACTCTATGAGAGTTTTTGGTGTTGGAGAGTAAAAAGATTTAGAGTCTGTTTAAAAATATTGAATGTGAATTAACAGTTGAAAATTAGTTCTGCAAAAAGATACTTTGAAAAGCACATTCCAGAGGCATGGTGGACCTGATAGACATGTAGCGCGACACGACGCTACTATAAGGCATTTATTTTCATCTGTTTTTTCGGCCTCGCAGAGGCCGGCGGCCCGCAGCCACCCCCTGCGAAGGGCCGCAATCCATCACCGTTGCGCCCTTCGCCTGCGGCTACGGGGGCAAGGTTAGACAAAGCGTCCCTCCGCTGGCTGCGAGCCACAAGGAACAGTCCTTTTAAGATAATGACAACATATTGATATTTAGTTATATAATTTATTTTGGCGAACGATATAAATCAATTTCAACTGTTAATTCGCATATTGAATTAAATGTGTTATATCCGAGTTGTTTGAGTTTTTATATTTCGGGAACATTCCGATCATGCGGTCGCGATGTTCGGGGCTGGCCTGATCGACACGACGATGGTGACGGACAAGTGATTATTTCTGTCGGAGCTGGATTTTCTTTGCCGGAAACAGTATATTTGTGCGATTTAGTGCGGGGAGGAGGACGAAGTTTTTTCGCCGCGCGACCGCCCGAATGTGAAAAAACGAAGAAATCGACTATCGGCCATGAAGTTAGCCTTGAAGGACCTGGCCCGGGATTTGGGCCTCTCGACCACTACCGTTTCGTGGGTGCTTGCAGGCAAGGGCAAGGAGCATCGCATCAGCGAGGCCACCTCGGAACGGGTGTTGAAGTATGCCCGAAGATTTAATTTTCAGCCCAATTTGCTGGCGCGGAGCCTCAATACGGGGATGAGCAATACCATTGGACTGATCGTGCCTTCGGTCGACGACATGTTCTATGCCCAGCTGGCGCGGGCGGTCGAGCAGGAGGCCGAGCTGTTGGGCTATGCGCTTATGCTGTGCAGCACGGGGTCGGAGGTCGAACGCGAGAACCGGATGATCGATACCCTGAGGGCCAAACAGGTCGACGGCCTGCTGATCGCCCCGACCAAACAGTCCGACAGCCGCATCCTCGGCATGATGCGGGACAACTACCCATTCGTGCTGGTCGACCGCTATTGGCCCGAACTGGATACGAACTACGTAACGATCGACTGCGAGGCCTCAAGTTACAATCTCGTAAAACATCTGTTGAGCAAGGGCTACCGCCGCATCGCCGTTATGACCACCGCCATGCACCTGCATACTATGGAGCAGCGCGTCGAGGGGTGGCGCAAGGCCTATCGCGACGCCGGAACAGAGCCGGACCCAAACCTTGTAGGCGCAGTCGATTTCAAGGATTACCAGGCGGGTATGGTGGCGATGCTCGATGCGATGTTTGAGCGGGAGCCGGGTATCGACGCCTTCTTTTTCACAACACATATCCTTGCCATCGAGACGTTTATCTATCTATCCGAAAGGGGCATCACAAGGAAGTTCGGTCTGGCTGCCCTGCACGAGGACAAACTCTTCAGGGTCATTGCCGACCACTTCGACGTTGCAATGATCCCCGTAAGGAGCATCGGCCGCGAGGCAGTACGTCTGCTCGCAGGCGAGATAGCGGCCCGACGCCCGGAACCGGATGAGGCGTTCGACGAACCAGCCAAACAGGGTCTCGTGCTCCCCTGCAGTCTCTGCCTGCGAAGCTAAGAGTGTGCCTTGGCAGCTGCCCGAATTTATTCTTTCGGCAAAAAAATCAAAAATCGTTTGCAAATTAAATTTTTATCAATAGCTTTGTATAAGCGTTGCTTAAACGTGAAAGCAGGCAGATACTTATATTGTTAACAGGCAAAAACATAACATAATCCATGAATTCGAGAGAAAGGATCCTTGCCTGCGTAGCTCATCGCGAGCCCGACAGGGTGCCGGTAGATCTCGGAGCCACGCCGAGCTCCGGGATTTCGGTGGTCGCCTACGACAACTTGCTGCGCCACCTGGGCAAGCAGTTGCCCGTCTATGGCTTCGACGTTATTCAGCAGGTAGCGCAGCCCGACGAGGAGATACTCGAGATGTTCGGCGTCGACGCGCTCGATCTGGGGCGATTTTTCATCAACGATCCGGCATACTGGCAGGAGATGGAGCTTACGCCCGGACACAGGGCGCTGTATCCCAAATGGCTGAAGGTCGAGCGCGACACCGAAGGCGGTTTTCTGGCCTATGGCAACACCTCGGGGCGCATCGTGGGGCGAATGCCGCAGGGGGCGACGTTCTTCGACCAGACCATATTCCCCTATCTGGACGGTTTTCCCGCCGACTACAAGAATCTGGCCTCGGACATGGCTCTCAGCGTCTGGGGCGGCATAGGCATCGCGCCATGGGACGCCAACACCGGCCCCGAATTCTGGAGCCTGCTGCGTCGCAAAGCCATAGAGGCGCGAGAGAATAGCGACAAGGCGCTGGTGCTGGGCATCGGCTGCAATCTGTTCGAGTGGGGCTGCTTCCTGCGCCGGATGGACAATTTCATGATGGACATGTTCATCTCGCCCGGGGAGGTCCACCGGCTGCTTGACGCGCTGATGGAGATTCACATGGCCAACCTTGCCAAAACGTGCGAAGCGGTGGGCGACGTGGTGGACATCATCAAGTTCGGCGACGATCTGGGCATGAACACCGGCCCGTTCATGGGCGAGGAGACCTATCGCGAGTTTTTCAAACCGCGCCACAGGATGCTGTGCGATTATGCCAGGTCGCATTCAAGGATGATCACGATGATCCACTCGTGCGGCAGCATCGAGAACCTGATGCCGGATCTGATAGATGCGGGCATAGAGATTTTCAACCCGGTGCAGATCAACGCGCTGAACATGTCGCCGGCCCATCTGAAAAAAGAGTTCGGCAGCGAGGCAACATTCTGGGGCGGCGGCATCGACACACAGGGCGTACTCAACCGCGCCACCCCCGCCCGGATTCGCGAGCACGTGCTGGGCAACCTCGAGATTTTCGCCCGCGGAGGCGGCTATGTTTTCAACCCGGTGCACAACATCATGGCCGACGTACCGCCCGAGAACGTGATGGCGATGTTCGAGGCGGTGGCCGAATTCAACGCATAAACTTTTAATTTATATATGGTATGAAGAGATCTGTATTATTTGCATTGACTCTCGCAATGGCAGCCACGGTCTTTGCCGAAGACAAAGAATACGTGGGCGGCGGCGGTTTCGACGGAGAACCCACCAAGACCGACAGAGGCCAGTTGCTCGACCTGCAACAGGTGGCCCGCGAGCGCATGAAAGCCAAACGTGTGATCACCGCCTCGACCATCGCGTCCACTCCCCTGCCCGAGGGCGGCAAGGTGGCATGGAGCATCGGCAAAAAAGACAACTCGTCGGACGATCTGGCTCTCGGCCCGAACCGTTATCGCGAGTTTCTGGCCAACGACTTCGGTTTCGAGGACAAGAACTTCGTTATCGGCGTCGACGACCCGCGCACACGCTTCCCGTACGTGCTGCCGGGGCCGGCGGACTTCTGGGGCGGCACATGGCCCACATCGGGCTGGCACACCCACCAGTTGAACATCCTCTTTTCGGTCGACAAGCTCGCAGAGGGCGACTGGAGGTTGCGCATCAACGTGCTGCGCTATGCCAAGCCTTTTCTGCCGCTGGTCAAGGTGAGCATCAACGGGCAGGACTACAAACTGCAGATGAGCGCCCCCGGCTATGACGTCCGCAAACAGAAAAAACCGCTCTACGACCAGCCCACGGTCGACTCGCTGGGACTGATGGGCAAAACCCCGGCTACGCCATATACGATAGAGGTGCCCGTAAACGGAGGAGTGATCCGCGAGGGCAACAACACGGTTGTCATCTACGTCCTCGAGGGGTCGTGGATCACCTTCGACAACGTGGATATGATCTCCCCTGCCGGAACGGTGATCGCCGTGCCCAAAGGCGCCCATGTGGGCGACGTTACGGCTGCAGACTACGAGCTGCAGATCGACGGCGGACGCTGTCAGCCCCTGTTGGTGCAGGCCGAGCAGCTTGTCGGGACGCCCGAACTGACGGTCGAGCTCGACGGCAAACGCATCTTCAAGGCCAAAGTGGAGCGCGACAGCTATACCTTCGAGGCTCCCATGCCTGCCGTAAGCGCTAAAACCACCAGCGACTATCGCATCCTCGTCGGGGGCAAGGCGATCCGCGCGGGCAAGGTGGAGCGCGCCCCGCAACCACTGCAGCAGCCCGCCTCCTATGTCGATACGCGCATCGGCGGGGCCCACTCGCGCTGGATGATAGCCCCGGGCCCGTGGATGCCTTTCAGTATGGTGAAGATGAGCCCCGACAACCAGAACGGCGGGTGGCAGTCGGGCTATCAGCCCACTTTCGAGAGCCTCGGCGCCATGAGCCACGTCCACTGCTGGTCGTTGGCCGGTGTGGGCATGTTGCCCGTGAACGGTCCGCTGAAGACTGTCGTAGGCGACCAGTGGGATTCTGACAGCGGCTACCGCTCGCGCATCGACAAACGCTCGGAGCAGGCCCCCATAGGTCTGTACAAGGTGCATCTGACAGACTATGACGTCGATCTGGAGGCCACCACCACCAGCCGTTGCGCCTTCCAGCGCTACACCTTCCCAAAGGACCGGGGCAACGGCCGTGTGATGATCGACATGAGAGTGCAGGCCGAGTTCGACTACGAGATACGCGACTACGAAATTCGCAAGGTGGGCGATCGCGCCATCGAGGGCTTCAGCCATCAATTCTCGCACGACATTTACTGCGACGACTCGGATCAGGAGTATGTGATCCATTTCTTCATCGAGTTCGACCGTCCGATAGTCGACTATGGCGGCTGGAACGAATCGAAAAGGCAGAAGGGCGGCGTCATACGCGGCGAGGGCAAGTTGCGCGAAGCCGGGGCGTGGGTCGAGTTCGACGTCCGGCGGGCCAACGTGGTGCAGGCGCGCTCGGGCATCAGCTATGTCTCCAACAAAAACGCACGGCTCAACCTGGAGTCGGAGATAACCAGGCCGTTCGGATGGAGTTTCGACGCGGTACACAAGGCCCATGTCGATACGTGGAACGAAACGCTTTCGCGGGTGAACATCACTACGGCCAACCGGGACGAGAAGATCAAGTTCTACAACAGCCTCTACCGCTCGATCGCCAGCCGCTCGACCTACAGCGACATCAACGGCGAGTGGGTCTCGGCCGACACCCGTCTGCGTCAACTGCCCGACGCCGAAGACGATCGCGCCATGGGTTGCGACGCCTTCTGGAACTCGTTCTGGAACCTCAACCAGGTCTGGAACCTCATAACGCCCGAGTGGAGCAAACGCTGGGTGGGCTCTCATCTGGCGATGTACGACGCCAACGGCTGGATGACCAATGGCCCGGGTGCGATGAAATATATCCGCGTCATGGTGGCCGAGCACGAGATACCCCAGATGGTCAGCGCCTGGCAGATGGGCATCACAGGACTCGACACCGACAAGATGCTCGAGGCCATGAAGTGGATGGAGAACGCGGCCCCACGTCGCTATGCGCACGGTTTTGTGGGCAACCGCGACATGGTGCCATTCCTCAAATACCATTATGTCCCCTGGGATGAAGGTACGTTCTCGAACACGATGGAGTACAGTTTCGACAATTGGTGCGTCGGCCAGCTGGCCAAGGCTGTGGGCGACACCACCGACTATCGCATCTACAACGATCGTGGCTACTGGTGGCGCAACGTTGTCAACCCCGCCAACAAATTCGCCCACATGCGCAACGCAAAGGGCGAGTGGTTCAAGGATTTCGATCCGTTCGCTTCCGGCGCCCACACCGAATACGTCGAGGGCAATGCCTGGCAGCTCACCTTCTTCGTGCCGCAGGACGTTCCGGCGCTGGCGGATGTCATCGGCAAGAAAGAGTTCGTCGACCGCTTGCAGTGGGGCTTCGAGGCCAGCGAGCCATGGCGCTACAACGCCCCCAACGACCAGTACTGGGACTTCCCTGTCGTACAGGGCAACCAGCAGTCGATGCACTTCTCATACCTCTTCAACTGGGCGGGCAAACCGTGGCTCACACAGCGCTGGACGCGCTCCATCGCCGACCGTTTCTACGGCATCGGGGCGGCCAACGCCTACCTGGGCGACGAGGACCAGGGACAGATGAGCGGCTGGCTGGTCATGTCGGGCATCGGGTTGTTCCAAACCGACGGCGGGGCGCGCTGCAACCCGATCTACGAGATCGGCAGCCCGCTCTACGACAAGGTCGAGATCGATCTGGGAGGACGCTACGGCCGGGGGCAGAAGTTCACCGTCATAGCCAAAAACAACTCACGCCTGAACATGTACGTCCAGAAGGCTACGCTCAACGGTCGCCCGCTCGACAGTTTCGCTTTCCCAGCCTCGGAGGTTCTCAACGGTGGCGAGTTGATCCTCGAGATGGGCCCCAAACCCAACGAAAAATGGGGGTTGAAGCAGCCGAAACTTTAGGGTGTGCGATCTGTGCCAACACACCCTATGATCGATTACGAATTACGGGAAGTACGCTTCCCGTAATTCGTAATTTCGTTACATGACATAAAATTTCATACTATTTAATCGTATAATTTGCGTTTTTTGACTAATATTGCGGGAAAATTATACGCAGAATGCGTTCTACGCTCAAGGATATTGCCCATGCTCTGGGAGTGTCAACGACGACCGTCTCATGGGTCCTTTCGGGCCAGAGTCGCAAGAAGGGGATAAGTCAGGCCACCGAGGAGCTGGTGATGAAGTGCGCACAGGAGCTCAACTATCAGCCGAATCTGCTGGCGCGCAGTCTGCAGGGAGGGGCGAGTGGAACTATCGGGCTGGTGGTGCCTTCGATCGGCGATCTGTTCTACTCGTCGCTGGCCCGCGCCATGGAAGCCGAAGCCGAGAAATTGGGCTACACGCTGATGGTCTGCAGCTCCGAGTCGGACGGTGCGCGCGAGAGCCGCATGATCGACGTGCTAAGGGCCAAACAGGTCGACGGCATACTGATGGCCCCGCTCAAGCTGTCCAACGCCCGGATCATCTCGATGCTGGAGGATCGGTTTCCCTTTGTGCTCGTCGACCGTTACTATCCCGAGCTGCAGACCAACTACGTGATTTTCGACAACGAGGATTCGAGTTTCAAACTGGTCTCACACCTCATAAGCAAAGGTTACCGCAAGATCGCCGTCGTTACGACCAACAGCTACCTCTACTCCATGACCATGCGCCACAAGGGCTATGTCGAAGCGCACCGCGCGGCGGGTTTGGAGCCCGACCCCGAGTTGTATGGCGAGGTCAAATATCACAACTACGTGATGGGGTCGCAACAGGAGCTGATCTCCGTGCTCGACACCATTCTGGAGAGGCGCCCCGACGTTGAGGCATTCTTTTTTACGACCCATGTCCTTACCTCGTTGCTGTTCACCTACTGCTCCATGCGCAATATCAAACCGGACGACTTCGGCATAGCCTCGATCCATGAGGAACCGTTCTATACGATGCTCGCCCCGCGCATCAATGTGGCCATGATACCCATCGCGCCGATGGGTTACGAGGCGGTGCGCATTCTGCAGCGCGAGATTCGGGCCACAGAAAGTAAAAAAACGTTCAAGGGCTCCAAGACCGGCCTGACCCTGTCCTGCAACGTGATTTTCAGGGAGTAGAGATCGCCTTGTAAAAAGGCGACAAAATTTGTTTTTTCGGATTATTTTGTTTAATTTCGTTTTGCGATTGAACGATAAAGCAAACATAGAAGGGGTAGTGTTTGAGAGCGTTTGTTTTTAAACAGTCAACTTAAACGTTTAAAGTATTAATAAATTTACAAATACGGCATTGGCGAGAGCAAATGAATCGCCGTTTGAGGGTGCGCGGCAGAAGTGGCAGGCAGAAAGAGCAGATTTAAGAGACTGCTTAAATTTTATCATCGAAAAAGATCATGAGACCTTTTTCGATGATCTTTGCGCCTCCGACAAGGCGCATGACGGGATCCCATATAACGAGGAGGAGGAAGCGCAAAAGGCGCGAAACAGGAGCCATAACCCGTTGTGCATTTATGAGGTTGGGGTTTTATAATCAAAAGGTAAGTCCATCCCGATCGCCCCGCAGGGGCGAAGTAACCCCGGCATTGAGCGAGGGGCGGTTCAAAAATTGGCGCAGGTCCGAGCGAGGGGCGACGCCACTTGTTTGACGACGTTAGGCCCCAAGTGGGGACTAAAAGGAGGAGATTTGGCGTCGCAGCTCAATTTTCTCCAGGCGAGTAGCCGAGGCGAACAGCCGGGCGGTTTTTGTGCTACTTTTTGCCGCCAAACGACGCCAAGCCGAGCGCCATCCGAGCTCGCTCGGTAATGGCCGAGGCGCGAAGGAGTAAGGCGAGCGTCTCTTTGCGAGCCAACAAGTAGCGAAGCCCCAGCGGCAAGCGGCTGAAAAGACCTTGCATTTGGACCAAACATGCGGTCTATTGACTTGATCTCCGTGCTTTGTCTGCGCACAGACCGTAGGTTTGGTCATTGTCAAAGGTCCATTGAATCCGCTACGCGCGGGGCGGTTCTTTTTTGTAAAAAGAACCAAACGACGCTCGAAGCAGGAGCAGAGGCTGCTTGCAGACTATGCCCTGCAAGGAGGAGTAAGGCGAGCGTCTCTTTGCGAGCCAACTATCGCCGCCTGAGCTGCGGGGCTACTCGGCGCTGTCGCTCACTACTCCTCGGGTTCCTTAACCCTCGTCGCTTGACGCTCGCGCCTAACGCGCCTCGCTTTACGCCTCCTCGCAACGGCGGCCGGGCTTCGCGCTTTTTGAACAAAAGATGCAACAATACTTTCCGGATCGCCCCGCAGGGGCGAAGTAATCCCGGCATTGAGCGAGGGGCGGTTCAAAAATTGGCGCAGGGCCGAGCGAGGGGCGACGCCACTTGTTTGACGACGTTAGGCCCCAAGTGGGGACTAAAAGGAGGAGGTTTGGCGCCGTAGCTCAATTTCCTCCGGGCGAGTAGTCGAGGCGAACAGCCGGGCGGTTTTTCGTTCTTTTTGGCGGCAAAAAGAACCGCCCCGCGCGCAGCGGCTGAATAGACCCTGAAACAACGCAAAAACAAACGGTATATTCCTTAATAAAATGACGCTTTTTAACCAACCTTTAAAATGCACAACGGGTGAGCCATAAGATTTTTGATGAATGAATTTTAAACAGTTTCTTAATATCACCGAATTTTCGACAAGTTGCACGGGCGTTTGATAGAGTTTGTTTTTCGGCAATCTAACTTAAACGTTTAAAGTTTTGACAGATATTTAATATCTCATGGGAAGGTCGATAATCGGAGACGCAAATGCGCCGCCATTTGCAGGCAATTCGACCGGGGCGGTAAACAGGGTGGCGGAAAGTTTTTAGGCTGCTTGATTTTCAATGATTTACTTAAACGATTAAAATATGATAGAACTATTGGGAATCGACATTGGAGGGACCAAATGCGCCGTCATTTGCGGGCAGCTCGACCAGGGGGGCAATATGACGATCGTCGAAAAGAGCTATTTCCCGACCAATGGGCTTCGGAACACCCTCGATGCCATCTTCGCCGCCACAGAGACGCTCGTGCAGAAACACGGCGAGATCGCGGCGGTGGGCATCAGTTGCGGCGGCCCGCTCGACAACAGGCGGGGCATCATCATGAGCCCGCCCAACCTGCCCGGCTGGGACGATGTGCACATCGTAGAGATGATCGGCGAGCGTTTCGGCCTGCGCGCAGCCCTGGAGAACGACGCCAACGCCTGTGCGCTCGCCGAATGGAAGTTCGGAGCGGGGCGGGGCTGCAACAATGTGATCTTCCTCACTTTCGGCACGGGTCTCGGCGCGGGGATCATCCTCGACGGCCGTCTGTATGCCGGAACCAACGGCAACGCAGGCGAGATCGGCCACATCAGGTTGAGCGACTTCGGGCCGGTGGGCTACGGCAAGGCGGGCTCGTTCGAGGGTTTCTGCAGCGGTGGCGGCATAGCTCAAATGGCCCGGGCGATGGCCATGGAGCAGATGCAGATGGGCCGCAAGGTCGGTTTCTGTCCCTCGCTCGACACACCGATCACCGCCCGGAGCGTGGCCGAGGCCGCCGACCGCGGCGACGAGCTGGCCCGCGAAGTCTTTGCCGTTTCGGGACGCTTTCTCGGCAAGGGGCTGTCGATACTCATCGACACGCTCAACCCCGAGGTGATCGTCATCGGCAGCATCTACGTTCGCTCGCGCCACCTGCTCGAGGAGCATATGCTGCAGGCTTTGGGACACGATGCGTTGCCCTTCTCGGCCGGTGTGTGCCGCATAGTCCCCGCCGCGCTCGACGAGCATATCGGCGACTACGCAGCGTTGTCCATAGCGGCCAATATCCTGTGAAAATAAGTAATCCTCAATTATTACTGGTATATTTTGTTCTCTTTGTTTTTTTGAGATCATCATGCTCTTTGCCTCTTCTGGCGAACGTCTTTTAATTTTGTTCTCAGTTACTTGGCTGATAATAAATTCGGTAATTCCATAATCCTTTTAATTGATGTAGATATGATAAACTGTATTCCAAAATTGACGAAAAGACTGGCTTTTACGCTGGCATCGATGCTGATCGCCGCCTCTTCAGTCTATTCCCAGCAGCAGACCGTCTCAGGACAGGTCGTGGGCGCAGGAGGCGCGCCGCTGGCCGGGAGCATCGTCTCGGTCGATGGAACAAACCGGGGCACGACGACCGATGCGCAGGGTCGGTTCGAGATTCGCGCAAGGCCCGACGAGACGCTCACCATTTCGTATGTAGGCTATCTGAACAGTCAGATGCCGGCCTCGCAAGTGTCTGGGGGGGCAGTTAGGCTTGCCGAAGACCACGGGAAGATCGATGAGGTTGTTGTGGTGGGTTATGGCACCCAGCGTCGCATCGACCTGTCGGGAGCCGTGGCGTCTCTCAACACCGAGCAGGCCACGACGGACCGTATGGCGGTCGATCTGGCAGCCGTACTTCAAGGCAAGATAAGCGGTGTGAAGGTGGTCTCTACCGAGGGTATGCCGGGCGCATCGGGCGGCATCACCATCCGCGGTACGACCTCGCTGAATATCGACAGCCAACCGCTGTTCGTCGTCGACGGAGTGATCGTCGACAACCCCATGGTCAGCCCGGCCGACATGGAGTCGATAGACATCCTCAAGGATGCCGCCTCGACGGCGATCTACGGCTCGCGCGGAGCCAACGGCGTTGTGCTCATCACCACCAAAAAAGGCAAGCGCGACACCCCTACCATCGACATCTACGCCATGACGGGGGTTCAGTACATGGCCAAAAAGGTCCCGATGATGAACAGCCGCGAGATAGTCAGCAAGAACTATTTCCGCAACTTCGACTACCGTCCTGCCGGCACCGACATGACGAGCATTCCCACCAACGGCGACAGCGCCTATCAGATCTTTCAGGACGAGGAGGGCAACTTCTACACCGTGAACAAAAGGGCGTCCTACACCCCTGAGTATTACCGCACCAAACCCCTCTACTACAACACCGACTGGCAGGGGGCGATGACCCAGGTCGCTCCGATCCAGGACTACCGCATCAACATCAGCGGAGGTACGGGCCGCAGCCAGTATGCCGTGATGTTCAGCACTCAGGATCAGAAGGGCATCATGATCAACACCGGCAACAACGTCAAGAGCGCCCGTGTGAACCTCACCCAGGAGCTCAAGCCGTGGATGGACCTGTCGACCAACCTCTCCTATTCGCGCACAGCCACCTTCGGCAACGGAGGATCGCGCAACGGCGGCATCATCGGCAACATGATGCGCGGCAACCCGGTATATCCCAAATATTTCGGCATGGACTTCCAGACGCCCGACGGCGCTCCGATGCTCAACCTGTCGAACCCCGTCCTGATGGCCGAGAGCATGACGCGCGACCGTCGACTTCAAGGTGCGCAGGGCTCCGCATCGTTGAACATCAGGCCCATCAAGAACCTGACGGTCAACCTCAGCGGCTCCTACAACACCAACCTCGAGGAGATACAGATCTACTATCCCTCCGTGATAGACTTTGCCAACGCAGCGCGAGGCATAGGCCGCAACGAAAAGGGATGGAACGAGAGCGTGAGCTCCGAGAACACGGCGACCTACAGATTTGAACAGCTGCCCGAGGTGCACAAACTGAGCGCAATGGCCGGCATGTCGGTCCGCTCTACCGAGAGCCAGAACATCAACATAGAGAACGACCAGTTCCAGCAGGAAGACCTCGGCTACTGGGGCATCAATTCGGGTATCAACCCCCAGCCTCCCGCAATAAGCCAGTCGCACCGCAACGAAACGTCCTGGTTCGGGCGTGTGAACTACATCTACGACAATCGCTATATCTTCCAGGCCACGGCGCGCGCCGACGCTTCGTCGGTCTTCGCGGCGAACAACAAGTGGGGCTATTTCCCCTCGGCCTCGGCCGCGTGGCGTGTCTCGCAGGAGCGTTTCATGAAGGGGGCGAGCTCGTGGCTCTCGAACCTCAAACTGCGCGCCAGTTGGGGTATCAGCGGCAAACAGCTCGGCCCGTATGCGTCGCTGGCCGCCGTGAGTACCGGCATAACCAACTACGACGGCTACACCACCACCATGGCCAGCTGGTTCAGTTCGATAGAGAACCCCAACCTGAAGTGGGAACGCACACGCGAGTATAACGCCGGTCTCGATCTCTCCGTGCTGAAAGACCGCATAGGGCTGACGGTGGACGTCTACGACAAGACCACCAAAGACCTGCTCTATGCCGACCCCACCCCCGAATACTCGGGTCTCCAGTCGCAGACGCGCAACGTGGGCAGCATCAACAACCGCGGTATAGAGCTTACGCTCAACCTCGTCCCGGTGAAGACGCACGACTGGACCTGGACCGTCGACTTCAACATCAGCCGGAACGTGTCGAAGATCCTCAACATAGGCATTCAGGACTGGAAAGGGATCAGCACGGGCTGGAACGGCTCGGTCGACGACGGATACCTGCAGGTGGGAAAGCCCATCGGACAGTGGTACGGTCTGGTCTTCCAGGGCGTATGGCAGACCCAGGCCGAGATCGACCACGCCGTCATCGAGGGCGTGCTCGACCCCAGTTTTCAGGTCAAACCCGGACAGGGCAAATATTATGACCGCAACGGCGACGGCAGGATAACCTCGGACGACCGTCTGGTCATAGGTTGCGCCGAACCGAAATTCATCGGCGGTCTGACCACGGCAGTGCGGTGGAAAGACCTCACTCTCACCGCAACATTCGCATACAGCTATGGCAACGACATCTTCAACGGCAGTTCATACTACCTCGAAGGGACGCAGGGCACCAACAACGCCTACGCCTGGACGGCCGGTCAGGAGTGGATGCCCAGACTTTACCACTGGGACAAGGTTACCGGACGCGGCGATCTGTTCCATGCGGGAAATGCAAGCACCACCCTGCCCTTCAGCAACAACCAGATAACTCCGGTCTCGCTGCCCGTCTCGTCGTGGATCGAGGATGGCTCCTACCTGCGACTGGCCGACATCTCGCTGAGCTACAACCTGCCCAAAAAGTGGGTCAACAAAGTGTCTATCCGCAACGTAAAGGTGTTCGTCTCGGGCAACAACGTCTTCTGCTGGACCAACTACTCGGGCTACGACCCCGACGTGAATGTCTCCAACGGCATGGCAGCCTACCTGATGCCGGGCCTCGACTTCTACTCTTATCCCCGCGCGCGGACATTTATGGGCGGTATCAATATAACCTTTTAAAGTTCATCGAATATGAAAACATATAAAATCCAAGCGATCCTGGTGATGGCGCTCCTGTTGTCCGGTTGCGGAAAATTTCTCGAAGAGGAGCCCAAAGCCATACGCACCAGCGCTTCGTACTACAAGGACGAGACGACGCTTATCTCGGGGCTCTATGGCATCTATGCGAGCTTCCAGAGCCTGTATCGCGACTACACTCCGTTCATCGGAGAACTGGGCACCGACGAGTCGGTCCCGCAGCATATTTTCACCTCTTTCAACTCGATGTTCCGCTACCAGATCGACTCGAACAACGATGAGTTCATCGGTCGCTGGTATCGCTACCACTACACGATGATAGGTCGCTGCAACGTGGTGATCGACCGGGGCAACGCCATCTCGCCCCAGACCGACGGGGTGCGGCGCATCGTGGCCGAGGCCAAAATGCTGCGCGCACTGGCCTACTTCCGCCTGGCGCAGACCATGGGCCCGGTGGCCCTGGTTCTCAGCGAGACCCAACCCCCGATCGACTATTCGCTTCCGCGCGCCAAATTGAAGGATGTCTATGCCGCCATTGTCAGGGACATGACCGAGGCCACCGCGCCCGGGCTGCTGCCCGAGACCAAACAGTCGGCCGAGCCCGCCCGTCTGTGGCGCTATGCAGCTCTCGGACTGCTGGGCAAGGTCTATCTGACCATGGCCGGACACAAGGAGCACTGCATCGTCGATCTGGTCCTGTCCCAGGTCGGCAAGGAAGACTGGGGCTACGGAGCCATCGAACAGTCGTCGGCCGAGCTCTACGCCCTGGCCGAGGCTACTCTGGATCAGGTGATCGGTCAGGTCTCTTTAGAGCCTCAATATTCGCATCTGTTCTGCCAGCAGTACAAAAATCAGCTCGGCGAGAACATGTGGGAGATACAGTTCGCTTCGGGCCGTCCCACTGGCAACATGTGGCTCCGCCGCATGGGCTGCACCTGCACGCCATTCCTCCAGGCGCGCGATCAGAAGACCGAGGGCGTCTCGGTCAACCAGTTGCACTACAACTTCAGGCTCTGGAAGAGCTACATGCCCGGCGACGGTCGCAAGGGCTGGAACCTCGGTACGGTAACATTCTCGTGGAACACCCCCAATCCCGCCACGGGTCTTCCGCCCAACCCGATGACCGTGAACGTAGCCAACGCCGCGATCGATCAGGTGATCCAGTCGTGGATGGGCGCGCCCAAATTCCGCTCTCATGCCGATGCCGATCTCTATTCCGACAACGGCGAGGCCGACTATGAATATCAGTCGATGAACTTCCCGCTGCTGCGCTATGCCGACGTGGTGCTGATGAAGGTCGAGGCCAATCTGAAGAATAACGGCACGCTCGACGCAACGAGCGTGGAGCTCTACAACAGCATCCGTATCAGGGCCCGCGGCCGCGACGCGCTGGGTAATCCCATTCCCGCCTCTTCGACGCCTGACTTCCCCAACTACACCGCCGCACAGATCAATGCCGACACCATCCTGGTGGAGCGCATGAGAGAGTTCTGCTTCGAGAGCATCCGCTGGTTCGATCTGGCCCGCACGGGTAAGCTCGTGTACAACTACAACAAGAACATCGACGATCCGATCTACTGCCCCGAGTACAAACCGGCATATATCGACGAACACTGCTTCCTGATGCCCATACCGCAGCAGCAGATCGACCGTTCGACCAACAAGGAAGGATTTTTCCAAAATCCGAAGTATTAATCTTTAATAACTGAAAGCTATGAAAAGAGAAATAAGGCGGCTGTTCGGCCTTTCGGTCCTCCTTGCGTTGCTGGTTACGGGATGCAAGCTGACCAACAGCCCTGTAGACAACGAATTTGCCCCGATCAGAGAGGTCGTCGTCCCCGACAACTTCCAGATCGTGCCGGGACAGAAGCTCTACATCAGCGGACGCGGCTTCAGCGTCATCGATCAGGTGGTGTTCCGTCCCGAGAGTGGCGGCAACGACTTCACCGCCGGCGGCTACGAGGCTACGGCTTTCGACATCAAGGTAACCCTCAAGTCCAACATACCCGCGGGCAACTATCGTGTCGTGGTGTTTCGCCGCGACGGACAGGAGGTCGAGCTGGGCGCGATCACGGTTCGCAACACCATCGCCCTCGACGGTTTGACGGGCGATCCGGAGACTTCGGTCGGCGGCGGCGTGGTGCTGCTCACCAACGCCGCGGGCAACTCGCAGTTTGCCCCGAGCGACTCGATAATGATGGTCGACAAGGCTACGGGTATCGTGACCAAAGTTCTGGGCAACTACGACCCGAACGCTCCGCAGCGGCTGTCGTTCGCCACTCCGGCCGATTTTCAGGGCGAGCTGAGGGTCTACCTGATAAGGGGCGCCACGGCAACCTACCTGCAGGATGTCAAGACCATCGACCTGAAGCTGTTCGACTACTACAAGGGCGGGGTTGTCATCTGGTTCGACCCCAACAAGGCTCTGAGCGGCGTGGTGGTCAATCTCTACAACGGCCTGACCAACCAGCGCAAGGGCGACTCTGCCAAGTGTCGCGGTTTGATGGGCACCAAGTACAACTCCGGCGACAACAACGGCACCGGGACCACTGAGCGCCAGGGCTTCGGCATGGGCGACATCAACACTCAGGCTTTCCTCGACTTCGAGATCAGCAAAGGCCGCGACGGAACGGGTATTACCGGCACGAACAGCGATCTTCAGACATGTTTCGCCCTGCGCATAAAGGGCTGGACAAAGAATGGCGGCGACACCGGCCTGGGCGAATACACGGTCATCGACCTTGACGACGGTCTGCCTTATGGCGACTGGTATGTTCCCTCGCGCCTGGAGACCGAGTGCCTGATCGCCAACATGGACAGGCTCAATCGCATCTGCGACTCTCTGGGCGGCGACCCGATGCCGGGCGCGGCATATAAATATGCCTTCGGCCCCGATGCGGGTCAGAATGCCATGTATTATAATGACGGAGCGGCTTTTGCCACATCCAACAGCTCGCTGACAGACCCGACAAAGGTGCAGTTCTGCCGTTTTGCGCGAGTATCCGACCCCACGCAGGGAGCGGTATGGAGCCAGCATGAGGTCAACCTTAGCGACTATGTATTCCGGCTGTGCCGTAAATTCTAAGAGTCTGTTTAAAAATATTTCGGAGAAATTTTCGATCTGTTTTCCGATGATTTTGTCCTGCCGGTCCTCCCGCGCATAGCGGGCTATGTAAGGGGGGGGGGCGGCAGGGCGAAAGCGCGGAAAAGAGACGAAAGGTTCCCGAAATATCAAATCTCGAACAACTCGGATATAGTGCATTAAATTTAATATTTTTAAACAGACTCTAAAAGAGATGAAAAGATTTTTTAATTGTTTGTGCGGAGCGGCGGCGACGCTGTTGCTCTTTGCGGGATGCAACAGAGAGGAGGGCTACGAGGTGGATGTTCCCTCGGGAAGCCACGACTTCTCCGAGGTTATCAACGTGTCCATCCCCACCGTGTCGATCATCCCCGGCATGACGCTCACCATCGACGGAGGGGGCTTTACAGAGTCGGACAAGATATTTTTGGAGAACGCCTCCTCGCAGCAGCTCGACATGGACGCGCATGTCGAGCTGGTCAAGAACTCCGTGACCGAGACGAATCCCGAAGGCACGACCAGCGGCATGACCTTTGTCGTCCCCTCCACATGCGCCACAGGCGCCTACAAGGTGTTGCTGGTGCGCAAGGACGGCACGAACATCGAGTTGGGACAGATCGAGCTCACCAACCAGATCGCGCTGCAGAATGTCTCGGCGCGCGATGAGTATCCGCGCGAGGGTCTGGTGAAGATCTCCGGCCAGGGATTCTATGCCACCGACTCGATTCGCATCACCACCCTGACCGAAAACCTCTTGCTGCCGGTTACGGTGGCGGCTCAGTCGGCCGACGGCGGATCGATCAGTTTCTGGGCTCCGGTCGACATAACGGGCATGGTCGACGCCGTGCTCGTTCGCGGCACGGCGACCATCGCCCTGCCCTCGTTCGTGGTCGACGCACTGCTGCCCACCATCGGGAACGTGGTCGTGCCGTCGGTTTCGCTCGCTCCGGGCATGACGCTCACCATCGCCCTCGAGGGCGTCGTTCCGTCCGATCTGCCGGGCTTCGTTCTGCGCAACGGCGGCAGCGATATACAGTTGCCGAGCGTTCCGACCCTGAACACGGGCGGCGATTCGCTGACGCTGGTCCTGCCCTCGACCCTCACGGCAGGCTCGACTTACGAACTGTATGTCGCCCGCACCGACAACACCACGATCAAGGTCGTCGACCTTACGCTGTCCTCATCGGTGACGGTGACCGGGGCGACCCAGACGCCCGGCCCCTCGCCGAAGGATGAACCGGTGGTGATCACCGGCACGGGCTTCTATCCGGGCGACAGGGTGCGTTTTGTGTGCGTCAGCCCCGCAGTGGATGTTCAGATCGCCACAACGCCCGTCCTGACGGCAGGCGTGGTAACGGGCATCCGCTTCACTCCTCCGACCGGATTCGTCGGCACGGCCACGGTGAGCGTCGTTCGCGGCACACTGACCGGTCCGCTCACCACGGTTGAGCTGTCGGACGAGATCGGCAACGTGGCCATTCCGTCGTTCTCGATCGTTCCGGGCATGACCCTTGCCATCGGAGCCACCAATGCCGACAACAGCGACGCCTTCGTGCTTCGTCCCTCGCTGGGCCCAGACATCGCCCTGACGCTCGGCACGGTCACGACCTCCGACTTCACCGTTACCATCCCCTCGTCGGTCACCCCCGCAGACTACACCCTCGTGGCGACCAACAGAACGCCGGCGCAGTCGCTCGGCACGCTTACGGTGGCCGGTGCGGTGGTCATCGACGGAGCCGCCTTCTCGGGGGTCAACTTCGCGAAGGGCTCCACCCATCCGCTGACCGTGAGCTGCAGCCAGAGCGCCGGCTCGCAAACGTTCGCTCCGGGCGACAAGGTGCAGTTGGTCGTGGGCGGCACGCCGGTTCTTGAGCAGACCGTTACCCTGGCCGCCAACGGTTCGTTCGGCATCACCCTCCCCGCCTCGCTCGACTACACTGCCGACGGCGCGGCCACGGTACGCATCGTTCGCGGCACGGTCCCCTACACGGTCGACCTGGGCACGGTGAAGGCCGTCGAGCTGCACCTGTTCGACTACTTTGAGGGTGGGATCGTCATCGCCTTCTCGACCGACGCCACAACTGACGCCCTGCACGGCGAGGTGGTCAATATCTACAACGGCCTTGTCAAACAACGCGGAGGCGACGGAGCGCAAAAACGCGGCTGCATGGGCTCGAAATATGCCACCGGAGACAACAACGGCACGGCATCCCTTGCACAGCAGGCCATGGGCATGGGCGACCAGAATACAAAGGCCTTTATCGACTTCGAGATCAGTAAGGGCGGGGTCGGGCTGAATATTCTCACCTCTCACAACAATTATCAGTCGATGATCCCCCTGCGCATACAGGGCTATCCGAAACCGAACCCGGTGCCGGCAACTCCTCTTCCGCTCGAACCTCTCGATCCGATCCTTACTCCCGGAGCGCCGTATACGGTTACCGACAAACTCGACGGCGCCGAGAAGGGCGGCTGGTATGTTCCCTCGATCGAGACGCTGCTGTTCATGGCTCATAATGCCGACGACGTCAACCTTGCTGCCGACATCAATGGCGGCGAGCCGCTGCCTGGCACCAGCGGGTATTTATACACAACCGCTGCCGATGGCTATGCGGTGGGCAGCACAGCCTGGGGCAATGCCGACGGCATGGTGTGCGTCAGCTCTAACTGCAACCCGAACAACCCGCTGAAAGTATTGGGTATACAATATTACAGATGGGGCCCGTCAGGGGCGGCGCCGACCAACTTCAATACATATGAGGCTGATCCCAACGTAGGCGACTTCGCCTTCCGGTTGTGTCGCAAGTTCTAAATTTCACTGTGCTGCCGAGGGGGCCTGCTTATCTGTGGGCCCCCTGCGGCACATAAAAAGACAAATAATGAGACAAATAATAATGCTGGCTGCTGTCGTGGCTCTCGTGTGTTTTTCGTGCAAAAAACATACGAACGATCCCGCTCCGCCCCCACCCGAAAAGGAGAATCCATACACAGATTCGCCGACCGTGGTGACCGAACAGTGGATGCCCTACATGAACGCCAAGCCGCAATACTGGTTCGACTGCACGGGTCTGGTCTACACCGGCACCATGCACGACCCCAACACCGGCTTGCGCGACTATCTGCTCGGTCAGTCGCTTGCCGGGCTCGCCCACAAGGCGGTGAAGGAGGGACGCCTCAACGTGGGCGTATGGCTGGGGCGCGAGGGTTTCGAAAAGGGCGCCTACGGCATGATGCGCGGTTACTTCAACGAGCTGGGCATGATCAAGGCGGGCTCGGGCTCTGCTCTGGAATTGGCTCTCGATCCGCAGCCGTCGGTGGCCGGGGTGGACGTGTCGCTGCACGACAAGTTCATGAAGTACGTGCTCATCGACGTGAAGAAGCCCGAGAGCACCATCGTGGCCATAACCGCGGCCCATGTCTTCAATGCGCTGATCGTCGACGAGAGCTACAGGGCACAGTTCGACGCCAAGGGCTTCACCATGGCTTACGACGCTCGCAACAAAACCACCGTCAACGCATGGCTGGAGTTCAAAAGCAAGTGCAGCGACGCGGCTCTCGTGCTGGCTCCGGTGCAATTCGGCGAATTGTGCGAGATGGCCATAACCAACCGCCTTTTTACCGTCAATATCAACAAGGTTTATAATGTCAGGGACATGGGCAACATGATGCTCTTTCAGGAAGTGCTCAGGTGGTTGGCCCCCAACGCCCCGGTCTATGGCTGGGATCACAATGTGGACGAGTATAAGGTGCCCGAGGCAGCCTCTCCACTTGCGGCGCAGATGGTGCCGGCCGACTGGTGTCAGAACACCACGCTCACCTCGATGCAGTATCCCAACCATTGGAACTTCCCCAAGGCCCACTGCATCGACCCGCGCACGATAGACTACACACTGAACAAAAAGTTCGTGTCGTTCTATCTCTCCGACGGCGACAACCTGCAGTGGATGATGGGCGACTTCAAGGTATTTTACGACCACTCCGCCTCCGACGACGTCCACATGACATACGGCATATCTCTGGGCAACACGGCCATGGCGGCCCCCGTGATGCTGCGCTATCTGTTCGCCAATCAGAAACCCAACGTGTCGCTGCTCGAGCGGGCCAGCTATTACTTCACCGACACCTACGGCAATCTCAAGAACCGAGCGGTACAGATGCAGCGCATGGCCCAGATGCATGCCACACAGATGAAGAGACAGGGTGTGAGGCTAATGAGCCTCGTCTCGATCGGGGACTCCGACTCGCCGGCCGTGCACGAATGGTGCGAGGCGGTGATCAAGGCCAACGACGAGCTGGAAGGGATCGTTCTGGCTCCGTATTATCCCTACGCCGACGCTCAGGGCCGCACATGGTGGTTCACCAACTCGAAAGGGTGGGACATTCCGGTCGTCTGCACCAAGTATTGCGTCTGGAGCAATGCGAGCGACCAATCCCGCGACGGCACGCCATACAATATCGCCCAAAAACTGAACGGCGGCACGGGCAAATTCTCGTCGGTGCTCGTCCACGCATGGAGCAAATTTCGCGATGCGGGCGACAATCCGGGGTTGACCGGCGAAAATATGCCAACCGGATCGGGTTGGGAAGAGGGGTTGGGCTACGAATTCTCGGCAGGCTCGGCCTCCCTTGCCAAACGCCACCTGTCCAACATGGGCGACAACGTGAGGTTGGTGAACCTCGAGGAGTTGTTCTGGCGCATGCGCATGGAGCACAACCCAACGCAAACCCAACAGATACTCGACGCAATGTAATAGAGAGTTTATATAGATGTAAGATGATATGTATCTTACATCTATATAAACTATAATATAATAATTGAAAATAATGAAAAGAGCGTTTTCCGTCCTGTTGTTTTTTGTTTTTGCGGCGTGTTTTCACGTGAGGGCCACCGAGACCGTACGAGCCGATGTGGTGGTCGTGGCCGCCACTCCTGCCGGAGTGGCGGCGGCGGTGGCGGCGGCACGCAGCGGCATGAAGGTGGTGGTCGTCGAGGAGAGCGCCCATGTCGGAGGGATCATTGCCGGAGGGCTGACCAATGCCGACATCGGCAATCCGAATGCCATTCGCGGCCCGTTCGAGGAGTATCGCAGGCGTATTCGCGCCCATTACATCGGCGCTTACGGAGTAGATTCGCCCGAGTATCGCGCCTGTCATGATGGTTATCTGGTCGAACCCCAAGTCGCCGAAAAGACCTTTCGCGACATGCTTGCCTCGGAGAGCAGGATCACGCTTATCGAACGGCAGCGTGTCGTCGGAGCCACAGTGAAGGATTCCGGCGGCGCGGAGAGACCATCCGAGCGGGGACGTCGCATCGACGGAAAGATGCCGGACGACTTCGGAAAGCAAACCAGGTTGACGGCCATCAGGGCCGAAAATCTTGCAAAACCGGGAGTTTACACGGAGTTCCGGGCCGACGTCTTTATCGACGCCACCTACGAGGGCGATCTTGCGGCCATTGCCGGAGCGTCATACAGGGTGGGCCGCGAGAGCCGCGACACTTTCGGCGAGAAGTATGCCGGCAAGGTTTACACCCATTTTGAAGAGCCGGAGCTGCTGCCCGGCTCGACGGGCGAGGGAGACGGCGGCATTCAGGCGTTCTGCTTTCGCTTCCACATGACCAAAGACAAAAGCCGCTGGATTCCGGTCGAAAAACCGTCGGACTACGACCGGGACGACTACCGCCACCTGGTTGCCGACTTCAAGGCGGGGAAGATCACCAGGATAGACCAGGTGATCCAGTTCTACCCGATGCCGGGCGGCAATTGCGAGATCAACAGCAACCATCCCGACACAAAACTGGGAGTTCCCAGCGAATCGCTCGATCTGGCCGAGGAGAACTGGGGCTGGCCCGAGTGGGATGCGCAGCAGCGACAAAAATATTTCAAACGTAACTGGAACCACAACGAGGGGCTGGTATGGTTTCTCCAGCACGACGCGGTGGTGCCGAAGGCCATTCGCGACGAGGCTCTGCTCTGGGGATTTCCCACCAACGAGTTCGTCGACAACGATCATCGTCCCCACCATATATACGTCCGTCAGGGACGGCGCATCTGGGGCGAGTACAACTTCACCGAGAAAGACACCTGGGATGATCCGGCCACAGGGCTCGGTCGACGCCACCCCGACGGAATTGCCGTGGCCGAGTTTCCGGTCGACTCGCACGGGGTGACCAAGTACGATCCGAAACACCCGGGCGTCAGGGACGGTTATATATTTATCCACCATCAGCCGACGCAGATTCCTTACGGCGTGCTGGTGCCCAAGCGTGTTGACGGTCTGCTGGTGCCCGTGGCGTGTTCGACCTCGCACGTGGGCTATCAGACCATCAGGGTCGAGCCGACGTTCATGGCCATCGGCGAGGCGGCGGGCATAGCGGCCTTTGAGGCCATACGCCAGCGAAAGGAGCTGCGGGCGATCGACGTCAAACCGGTGCAGAAGGAGATCATCAATCGTGGCGGCATCATCCTCTTCGAGGCGGGTCGCGCGGTGGATCCATTCAAAAAATAGACAATTAATTAATCACATAAATATAAACCATGAAAATGAAGCAAATATTGATTGCCGCCGTTACGGTCGCAATATTCTCTCAGACGATGTGTATCGGTGCGAACGGCATAAGCGCCAAAAAGATCAAACCCAGGACCGAGAGCGTCTCCGCCGACTGGCTGCCATATATCGACAGGCAACCTGTCGGCTATTGGGACTGCACGGGCGTGCTCTACACCGCCGAGAACAACAGCCTGACAATGACCGACCACGACAAGGGGGTTCAGTATCACCTGCTGGCACAGTCCGTGGCCGGATTGACGGCCAAAGCCCTCGGCGAGGGGCGGAGCAAAGTGGTCGTCTGGCTGGGCAACAGGGAGAAGGAGCGCAACGGCTACCTCCATTCGCGCACAGGGCTCGAGGCGCTGGGCATCAAAGATCTGGGCGAGATGAACGCCATCGATCTGGCCACCAAAACGCTGCCCAAAGAGAGCGATGTGAAGCATTTCTTCAGCGGCTATGTGCTCATCGACGCGGTGGGCAACCCCGAGAGCACGATCGTCGGGCCGACCGCCTCGCACGTTTATGATGCCATAATCGTCGACGTGCGCGACAAGGCGATCTTCGACAAAGCGGGCTACAAAATGGTCTACGATGCCCGCAAAAAGACCACAGCCGACGCCTGGACCGAGTTCAAGGACTACTGCAGCAACCAGGCGCTGGTGCTTATCCCTGTGCAGCACGGCGAGTTGCGCGATCTGGCCATCGCCAACCGTCTTTTCACGGTAAATATAAATCCCGAGTATCGTTCCTCCGCCAAGGGCAACAACGAGAAACTCCTTGCCGAGATACTGGACTGGCTCCAGCCCAACGCTGCGGTATACGGCTGGGACCGTGGCATCGACGAGAACAAGGTGGCCAACTCCATCGCCGTGCACGGCTGTCAGGCGGTGCCTTTCGACTGGGGCTACAACACCCCCCTCACCTCGCTGATGTATCCCCTGCGCCAGAATTTTGCGGGGATCAAGGGCATCGACCCCCGCAAGATAGACTACGATTCGGACAAACGCTTCGTGTCGTTCTACCTTAGCGACGGCGACAACGTGCAATGGATGATGCTCGGTTTTCAGGACTGGTACGCACACCCCGAGTCGGTCCCTTACAACATGACCTACGGGGTGGCCATCGGCAACACCGCCATGGTGGGCCCGTCGAACCTGCAGTGGCTCATCGAGCACAAGCCCGCCGAGGTGAGCATTTTCGAGCGCAGCAGCTACTACTTCGTCGACACCTACGCCACCCTGCGCAACAAGGACAAGGATGTGTTGAAGAAGCTGGCGCAGTTGCAGGCCGAACAGATGCGTCGGCACGGCGCCAAACTGTTGGGTCTCGTGTCGCGGCACGACTCCGGCACACCCGAGTGTCTGGAGGCCTACAGGCTTTTCATCGAGGCCAACGACGAGCTGGAGGGGATCATTGTGGCTCCCTACAGCCCCTACGCCGACGGAGAGGGACGTACGTGGTGGTTCAAGAACAGCAAGGGGTGGGACATCCCGGTGGTCAACACCAAATATTCGGTGTGGAACCTGCCCAACGGCAACCACAAGACGGAGGGCTCGCCCGTCTACATTGCCGGTTTGATGCAGGCCGAGACGGGCGAGATGGCGCGTTTCTCGTCGCTGCTGATCCATGCGTGGAGCAAGTTCTACGATCGCGGCCCGGTCTGCGGACCGATGGATGAGAGCTCTCCCAAAGGGCTCGACCCCCATGCCGACCCCTCCACGCTGCCCACCGTCTACTCGGCCGGTGCGGCGCGACTGACCATGAGCCATCTCGACGACCGCTATCGCACCTGCAACATGCAGGAGCTGTTCTGGCGTATGCGCATGGCCCACAACCCGCAGCAAACCCGCGAAATTCTCGAAAAGATTAAATAATGTGAAGATGAAAAAAATTCTGATTGCCGCTCTATGCCTTGCTACGTTCGCAGCGCAAGGGCAGAAGGATTACACCAAATATATCCGCACGACCGTCGGCACCGACAGCGAGTACATACTCTCGCACGGCAATGTGCTGCCCTTCACCGCCCGCCCGTGGGGGATGAACCACTGGACGCCCCAGACGGCGGCCAACGGCGAGCCGTGGCAGTATGTCTATGACGCCTACCGGATCGTCGGCCTCAAACAGACCCACCAGCCGAGCCCGTGGGGCGGCGATTACGCCATGTTCTCGCTCATGCCCACCGTCGGCGAGCGCAAGTTCCTCGAGAAGGACCGGCAGAGCTGGTTCTCGCACAAGACCGAGAAGGCCATGCCCCACTATTACAGTGTCTATCTGGCCGAGCACTTCGTTCATGCCGAGATGAGCCCGACAACCCGCGCCTGCATGATGCGCTTCACGTTTTCGGCGGGCGAACAGTCGAATGTGGTGATAGACGCCTTCGACAATGCGTCGTACATCAAAGTCATCCCGGAGGAGAACAAGGTCGTCGGTTATACGACGCAGTATTATCACAACGGCAAGCGCGCCCCGGACAACTTCAAGAACTACTTTGTGGTGCGCTTCAACAAGCCGTTCCGCGAGTTCGAGGTGTGGCAGAACGACGGCTTTGTGTCGCAGTCCGAGGTTACGGCCAAACGCACCGGCGTGGTGGTAACTTTCTCCACCGCACAGAACGAGCGCATAGAGGCCCGCATCGCCTCGTCGTTCATCAGCCCCGAGCAGGCCGAGCTCAACCTGAAAAGCGAGGTTGGCGACAAATCATTCGATCAGATCGTCAAGGAGGGACGCGACGAGTGGAACAAATATCTCTCGCGTTTCGAGGTGCGCGACAGCAAACTGGACGATCTGGACAACGTGCGCATGTTCTACACGGCCCTTTATCGCATGTTCATCTACCCCCGCACGCTGTTCGAGTATGACGCGACGGGCAAAATGATGCACTACAGCCCCTTCAACGGGCAGGTGCTGCCGGGCTACATGTACACCGACAACGGCTATTGGGACACCTTCCGCGCCGCGCGCCCGTTCTTCGACCTGTTCTTCCCCGAGTGGAGCACAGGCTATCTGGAGAGCTTGGCCAACGTCTACAAGGAGAGCGGCTGGCTGCCCGAGTGGATCTCGCCGGGCCATGTCGACGCCATGATAGGTTCCAATTCGGCCTCGATCATCGCCAGCGCCTATCTGAACGGGATCAGAAATCTCGACATGGCAACGCTGTGGGAGGCTGTGGACAAAATGGCCCACAACGCCCATCCGAGCATATCGTCGGTGGGACGTTACGGCATCAAGTATTATGAACAGTATGGCTACATACCCTCGGATGTGGGTGTAACCGAGGAGGTGGCCCGCACACTGGAGTATGCCTATGCCGACTGGTGCGTGGCCAAGGTGGCGCAGGCGCTGGGCAAGGACAAACAGACGGTCGACGCCTTTGCCGGGCGGGCTCTGAACTATAAGAACGTCTTCAATCCGAAATGGAAACTGATGTCGCAGCGCGACTCGAAAGGTAATTTTGCCACCAATTTCAACCCCATAGCGTGGAACTACGGCTTCACCGAGGGATGCAGCCTGCACTATTCGTGGAGCGTGTTCCACGACCCGAAGGGACTGGCCGCACTCATGGGGGGCGACAAGGCTTTCGTGAGCAAGCTCGACTCGGTATTTCTCACCCCTCCGGCTTTCGACGTCTCGGGTTACGGCGGCAAGGTGATCCACGAAGTGCGCGAGATGAACATTCAGGACTTCGGACAGTACGCCCACGGCAACCAGCCGATCCAGCACATGATCTACCTCTACGACTGGACCAGCGAGCCGTGGAAGACGCAATATTGGGCGCGGCAGGTGATGTCGCGGCTCTACAGCCCGACTTCCGACGGTTATTGCGGCGACGAGGACAACGGTCAGACCTCGGCATGGTATGTCTTCTCGGCCCTGGGGCTCTATCCGGTCAATCCCGGCACGGGCGAGTATGCCATCGGCTCTCCGCTGTTCCGCGAGGTGGTCGTTACGCTGCCCGACGGCAAGAAACTGACCATCGGCGCGCCCAACAACAGCGACGAGCGGCTGTATGTCAACAAACTGACCGTCAACGGCCAGCCGTACAACAAAAATTATGTCACCATGAAGCAGATACGTGGCGGCGGGCAGATGCTGTTCGACATGTCTGCCAAACCCAACACTTCGCGCGGCACCGGCGAAGTTGCGCGGCCCTACTCGATGACCGACGACAAGACACTTAAGTAGAATGAGAATAATTGTGTTATGCGCACTGCTTGCAGGGGCGATCGTGGCGTCGCCCCTGCAGGCCGCCGCGCCGACAGAAAAGTGGACCCGCGAGGCGTCGAAGTATCGGTTCGACCTGGTGGGGCACGGCCATATCGATCCGGTTTGGCTATGGCCGTGGACCGAAGGGGTGGCTGTGGTGCACAGCACTTTCCGCTCGGCGCTGGACAGGATGAACGAGTATCCCGACTTCAAATTCTCGGCCAGTTCGGCGCAGTTCTACCGCTGGATCGAGCAGAACGACCCTGCCATGCTCGACGAGATACGCCGCCGGGTCGACCAGGGACGGTGGGAGTTGGCCGGTGGCTGGTGGATCGAGCCCGATGTCAACATCCCCTGCGGCGAGGCGCTGGTGCGGCAGGGACTGTACGGCCAGCTGACCTTTGAGCGTCTGTTCGGGCGCAGGGTGAAGATCGGCTTCAGCCCCGATTCGTTCGGCCACTCCGCCTCGCTGCCCCAGATACTCAAGGGACAGGGGATGACCGGCTATGTATTCATGCGCCCGTTGCCCTATGAGCGTACATTCCCTTCCGAGCTGTTCCTGTGGGAGGGCATCGACGGCACGCAAATAGAGTGCTACCACATTCAGGACACCTACAACGTCGGCAAGGGCACCAACGATCTGCGCCCATACCTGAACAAGGTGATCGAGAATTACGGCGGCCGGCAGTTGAAAGATTTCATGATGTTCTACGGCGTGGGCGACCACGGCGGCGGTCCCACCATCTCCAATCTCAACTCGATAGAGGCGCTTCGCAAGGAAAAGGGCGGTCCGGTTTTGCGCTACTCCACGATGGAGAGCTATTTCGACCGTATGAGCCGCGACAAGACTCCGTTGCCGGTGGTCGGGGATGAGCTGCAGATACTCACGGCGGGTTGTCTTACCGCCGAAAGCGCCATCAAGAAGGCCAACCGCACTGCCGAGACGGCCATGATAACGGCCGAGAAGATCGCCTCCGTCGGCTCCGTGGCGTGGGGAGTGGCCTATCCGCGCGAGGGGTTTGGCCGGGCGTGGGAGAGGCTGATGTTCATGCAGTTTCACGACATCATAGCAGGCACTACCCTCGTGTCGCACTCCGGGGTTTCGCGCGAGGCTTTCGACGGAGTGCTCGACATGGCCCATCAGTCGACAGGGCTCGCCCTGCAGCGGCTGGAGTGGCAGGTGGCCGCGGAAGACCCCGCATCGAAATACTGGGTGGTGTTCAATCCCCACGCATGGGAGGTGAGGGAGTGCGTCGAGATAGATGTGGCGCGCTCCTATGTCGATGCCGCACGCATGGAGGACGAACAGGGGCGCGAACTGCCGTGCCAGTGGATCGAATCGCACTCGCAGACCACCGGCTACAAGCGTATGCTGGTGGAGGTGAGCGTGCCGCCGATGGGCTATCGCCAGATCAGGCTGCGCGAGGTGGAGCCCTCCGCCCTCTCCCACCGGACTGCGGTGGTCGACCGGTGCGCCATCGAGAACGAATACTACACCCTGACGGTGCGCCCTGACGGCTCTGTCGCACTCTATGACAAGCTTGCCCGACGGCAGGTGTTCGACAAAGGGGGCTGCCGGGCGGTGATACTTCGCGACACCAGCGACACGTGGAGCCACGACGTAAGGGCGTTCGACTGCGACGAGAGCGTTTTCGACCATGCGTCGTGCGAGGTGCTCGAGAGGGGGCCGCTGCGTTCGACAATTCGGGCGACCACGCGCTACAACGCCTCGACGCTGACCATCGAATGGTCGCTCTGCGCCGCTTCGCGCAACGTCGAGGCCAATGTAACCCTCGACTGGCACGAACGGCTCAAAATGTTGAAATTCTCTTTCCCCGTGGCCCTGCCCACTGTAGCGCAGACCGCCACTTATGAGATACCTTACGGCTCGTTCACCCGCCCCAACAACGGCGAGGAGGTTCCGGGGTTGCGATGGGCCAGCATCGGCGGCGAGCAGGGGCTGACCCTGGCGAACGACGCCAAGTATGGTTACAGCGCAAGGGGAAACGACCTGAGGCTGACGGTGGCCCGTTCGGCGGTCTTCGCCCACCACGATCCGATCGTGCTCAAAAAGGACCACCCCTCCTACCACTGGATGGACCAGGGGATGCAGAGTTTCCGCATGACGCTTGCCCCTAACGGTCCCGGTCGCGATCCCGTCCGGCTGGCCGAGCAGTTGTGCGCCCCGATGCTCTCCATTGCGCAGGGCATACACCGCGGGACGCTGCCCAAAGCGGCCTCGTTCGCCTCGACAAACAACCCCCAGGTGCAGATCACGGCTCTCAAACTGGCAGAGAAAGGCGATGACATTATCGTCCGCTGCGTCGAGACCTCGGGGCGTCCGGCGCAGGTTACCATCGC
The DNA here is from genome assembly GCA_025999315.1 of Bacteroidia bacterium. GTDB lineage: Bacteria > Bacteroidota > Bacteroidia > Bacteroidales > Rikenellaceae > JAIRQC01. The sequence goes on from BNXD01000002.1 coordinate 51,325, forward strand.
GCTCGACTTTCTGAAGACCTCGTGGCGCGGCGAGCTGACCCCATTCGAGATCAGGACTTTGCGCATCGACCGCACGACCGGAGCGGTGAAAACAGTAAATTTACTCGAAGAATAAAACACATAGATCATGAGCAGAAGAAGCGACTTTCAAAAAATTCTTGCGCACGAGCAGCCCGAGCGGCTGATCATCGACCTGGGGGGCTGCCCGCAGTCGACCATGGACGGCAACAGCATGTACACCCTGCTGGAATATCTCGGCTACGGCAAAACGCCGCCCGATCAGATCGAACGGCTGCGCTACGGCAAGACCCGCCGCCTCGACGAGCGGCTGCTCACCCACTTCGACATCGACGTGCGCTCGGTGGGGGAGATTTACATGCCTGCCGATTCAACGTATGAAATCGTCTCGCCCGATGTATATATCGACGAGTGGGGCTGCCGCAGGACCTTCTCGGGCATGTACTGGGAGCAGAACTCGTGGCCGCTCAAGGGGGCTACGATCGAAGATCTGGAGAAATTCCGCTGGCCCAACCCCGACTCGATCGACATGAGCCTGGTGGAGCGCGACGCCGCCGAGGCCAAACGACTGTTCGAGCAGACCGACTATGTGGTCTGCGCCGAACACCCGATCTACGGCGTGTTCGAGCTGGGCTGCTGGATGTGCGGCTTCGACGACTTTCTGCTGAGGGTGGGCATCGACACGGATTTTGTCAAATGCTTCTTCGATCACATTTGGGAGTATCAGAAACGTGTGATCGAGATCTACTACGGCGCACTGGGCAAATATATCCACTACACCACCAGCGGCGACGACTTTGCCACGCAAGCGGGGCTGTTCATGTCGGTCGACATGTTCGACGATCTGGTCAAACCATACCTGAAAAAGCGCATCGCCTACACCAAACAGTTCACCGATGCGGCGTTCCTGCACCACTCGTGCGGCAGCGTGTTCGATCTGGTACCCTCGCTCATCGACGCAGGGGTGGACATCCTGAACCCCATTCAACCCAAGGCGGCCAATATGAATCCGGCCGGGCTGAAGAGCGCATACGGCGAGCGAATCGTGTTCCACGGCGGCCTCGACACGCAGGAGGTGCTGCCTTTCGGCACGCGCGAGAGTGTCGAGCAGGCGGTGCGCGACACCATCGGCGCGTTGAACATCAATGGAGGGTATATCTTTGCCGCGGCGCACAACATCCAGGAGGACGTGCCGCCCCAGAACCTCGCCTACATGTATGAGGCGGCCAGACGCGAGGGGATATGAGCTCTATCGATCTGATTCGAGAGGACTTTGCCGAGGCTCGGCAGGCTCTGGACAACTTTTGCGCCGACACCGCCGTGTGGGAGCGCATCGAGGCTGTGGGTTTGCTGCTTGCCGGAGTGCTTTGCGACGGGGGGAAGATAATCACCTGCGGCAACGGGGGCTCGCACTGCGACGCGATGCACTTCGCCGAGGAACTTTCGGGGCGTTACCGGCTCGATCGACAGCCGCTCGGAGCGTTGTGCATCAGCGACCCCTCGCATATCAGCTGTGTGGCCAACGACTTCGGCTACGAGCAGGTATTTGCTCGTTATATTGAGGCTGTCGGCCGGAGTGGCGACGCGCTGACAGTCTTCACATCGAGCGGCCGCTCGGCCAATCTGGTGCAGGCCTGCCGGACAGCCCGCGCAAAAGGGATGAAAGTGGTGGGTCTGACGGGAAAGGACGGCGGCGAGGTGGCTCCGCTGTGCGACATGGAGATACGAATAGCGTGGCAGGGCTATGCCGATCGCATTCAGGAACTTCACGGAAAACTTGTCCATACACTGATCCATTTCATCGAAAACGAACTGGGCGTATGAGACGGTTCATTCTTACGGCGATCATTGCCATCCTCCTGGGCGGATGCGCCCGGAGGGAGAGGATATTCGATCTGGCAGCGTATCATCCGCACGTTGATGGGGTTACGGACGATACGCCTGCCTTTGGTCGACTGTTGAAAAAGGTCGACAGCCGCGGGGGAGGCGTGGTGGTCATTCCGCCGGGCGACTATTATCTAAGCGGGGAGGACCCGCTGCCCATACCCTCCAACACGACCGTATTCGCATACGGCGCCCGTTTCCTGTTGCCCGAAACGTTGGGCGATCGGGCGCGTATCATCCTGTTCGAGGGCACGGATGTGGTCGACTTCACATGGTTCGGCGGCTTTTTCAAGGGATACTGTTTCGATCCCTCAGAAGCCCAAAACACGTGGGAGCCGAATGTAACGACCCGCATATTCGTCGTCAATACATCCGAAAATGGCGTTACGGACCGAGTGAGATTTCGCGACATAGCCTCCGACCGCGTGGCAGGCTCGGTGGTCAATGTGATCGGATACACTCCTCTAAAAGAGGACACTGCCGGGAATACCGACATCAATTTCGCAACCAACGTGTCGGTCGAGAATTGCACCTTCCTCAAGACGGGCAAGTTCATGTGGGATTACGGCTATCTGTGGCAGACTGTCGTCTTTGCCGAAGACTTTACACCCGCCGAAGTTGCCATGGCCCAAAAGTATTTTTGCAACGAGTTGATCCGCGACAGCGTTACGATCAAAAACGGCGACCCAAAAGTTCGCTTCGACAACTTGGTCGACCCGCTGGCGGTGAACCAGACGCTATGTTTCTACAACGACCGCCTGCCCGGGAACATCGTCCGGGGCAAACGGTATTACGTGGCCTCCTCGACCCCCGAATACATCACCGTCAGCGAGCGTCCGAACGGGCCGCCCGTCAAGTTCGTCGGCGACGGTGGCGCACAGGTCAAGATCATCTCCAACCTGTGGCGCGCGTTCATGGAGCTGTACGCTCCGCTCGGCGCAGGGCCAGGCAAGGGTTGTATCGACCTGATGCGATGCCGGAACACACAGATCACCGGATGCGTCATCAGCGCGCTGGGCGATGCCATGCACGTCTACTGTTGCCACAACAATCTGATTGCCAACAATCAGATACTCGGCGCGCGGATGGGCGCCTTCTTCCTTGCCGAATACAGCAAAAATTCGACCGTAACTGGCAACACGGTCGACGGCGCCAACGGCTCGCGCGTGCTGAGCATCGAACGGTCGAACGAGGATGTTACCCTGACAGGCAATGTCTTTCGCAACGGAGGCCGCGGCTGCTGGATCAATCAGCCGAAGAATCTGATCATACAGGCGAACGTCTTCGTCGGCAACACCGCCAAGGGGACCAAGGATCCGCGAGAAGGACGGCGCGACTTTAAGACGGGAGGATGGCAGTCGTTCCCCGAAATTTACTTCTCGACCTATCAATCCGGGGCCACCTACGGGCCGGTGGTCATGTCGGACAATATTTTCGTTACTTCGCCCTCTGCGGCCGCCGCTGTCCATTTTGCCGAAAACGGCCGCGACATCAGCGTCAGCGGCAATACGTTCAAGGGCGCCACGGGATTGATCATGATGGACGAGGCAGAGGGCTCGATACGACTGTCGGACAACGCAGGCAGCTCCGTCCGCACCGGCAGGGACCCCTCGGTGCTGTTTGCCAATGAGTAGGAGTTTGTTTAAGGGGGCCTAACAGTCAACAGTGATGATGAAAGTTTGTTTAATGAGGTAAACTATCTCATAAAAAAAGGGCCTTTCGCAGGCCCTTTAATTTTATTGTTTCAATTTTATTGCTTCGCCACTACTATTTGAACTTAAGCACGAGCGAGCAGGCGGTCAGATAGAGCGCGAACAGCCCAATGACCAGCACCGAACCGGCCGCATCGCCGCCCAATGCCTTAACAGCCAGATTGCAGACGGGCCCGACTATGGCCCCGCCGAAGACGCCGGTGATCATCAGTCCCGAAATCTCGTTGCCCTTGTCGGGGCGCGCCTTCATGGCCTGCGAGAAGATGACGGCGAAGATGCTCGAGATGCCAAAGGCGATGATGGCCGCCGTAACGAATATCGGCAGGCTGCTGCTCAGGAAGTAAAACGCCACAACCCCGGCCAACGCCAGCAGAATATGGGCGCGGAAGTAGATTTTCTCGGAGATGCGCGCCAGCAGGATGGCTCCGACGAGCGTGCCGGCCGTTCGACCGAGGAAGTAGACCGTCGATCCGAAGTCGGCCGTCGAGATGGCTACGCCGGCCTTTTTGAGCAGGCTTGGGGTGGCCATGTTCATCCCCACGTCGATCCCCACCACGGCGATGATCCCCAAAAACAGCAACAGGATGGTGCGGTCGCCGAGCAGGGCGAAGGTGCCGCCAAGGGTCGAGCCCTTGTCGGGCGCCCTCTCCTCGATGCGGGTCAGTTGCAGCCAGACGGCCGACACGAGCGTAAAGGCAGCGAAGATCGGGAAGACATAGTACCACTGGCCAAAGAGCGAGGTGGCCAGCAGCGTCAGTGGAGCCCCGACGAACGACGAAATGGCCTTGATGAACTGGCCCGTTGTGAGCGAACTGGCCAACTGGTCGCCTTTCACCACATTAGACATCAGAGGGTTGAGCGACACCTGCAGGATGGTGTTGCCAAATCCGAGCAGCGCGCAGGCTGTGAGCATCGACACGGCGTCGTGCATGAAGATGGGGATGACCATGCCCACGATGGTTATGATGTTGCTCACCTGCACGGTGGTTTTGCGACCGATGCGGTTCATCATCAGCGCAAAGGGAACCGACAGCAGGAACCAGCAAAACATGACGAAACTCAGGTTGCCAGCATTTTCATCCGTGAGCAGTCCATCGGCGGTCATGTGGTTTTTGACCACGCCCACGATGTCGCAGAAGCCCATCACGAAAAACGTGAACAGCACCGGCAGCAGACGCGAAAGATTGTTGGTCGGTTGTTTTGCCATAATTTAAACGATTAATATTGGTTTATTTCTGCGAAATTAAACATTTTTTCGGAGAAACCGTTCCGAACGGCAAAAAAAGAGTTTCCATGTTTGAAATTAGAAAAGTGTTTGTGTTTACAGAATGCGAATTAACAGTTCGTATATAGAACAAAGAACGTTACATGGTGGATATATAGCGATACTGTTGGGGATGGATTTCGGCCAAGCCGACCCTGCAGAGTTTGCTCAGACAAAAAAACGAAGCTATCCAAATGGGTCATCTTATCCATATAAAATGACATTTGCGAGACAGTCGATTTTTTCGATATTTTATCGGTCTGGGATTTTGAATATTCAGATTTAAGGATTATAACGATGATGTCAAGGCAACTAAAATAGCCGGACAAGATGTAGGCCGCCTTCTCAAAAAAGTTCTTATCGAAGACCCGAGAACTTTTGTAACAGAAAAAGGGGCCTGCTGTCGGCTTTATCGCTGATACTGCCAGAAAAAACCAACTTTATCCTTTTTTGGCATTAAAGTCTGTTGATCAATATACTTGATTATTGAACAGACCTGAGTAGTTACCTAATTACACTGATTTTCACGAATAAATTCCATTATGCCATTTTTCCAAGTAAATCTAATATTTCTTTGCTTAACTCGTGTGTTTTTGCCCACTCCAAACAGGTTTGACCGTAGATGTTTTTTACAGAAACATCTGCGCCCATTTCTAATAACCGCTTTACAAGCGCCTCTTCTTTCCCTGTGATTACCTCGTGCAGCGCAGTGCTTACGCCACCGACAGAAAAGTTAAAGGGTTTGTTTACAGGAACTTTTTTGTCCAACAGAAAATTCAGTACTTCTACATTATTGTTATATGCAGCAGAATAAACCGAATCGCCATCATCTATTCCCGTTTTTTCTATCACTTTTTTTACCGTGTCAAGTCCAAAAAGTCCAATGGTTTCAAAAATACCCTTATCGTTTATTATGTCGTATCCGCTATCAAGCATCGCCTCAAGCAATTCATCGAACATACCTATTCGCTTGTCCTCAGAACGTTGAGCACCGAAAAAAGCCCGCCAAGTGTATGAACGCCCGTCGCTAAGAGGATATGCCGAAGTGATTAACGGCGTAATGTATTTGATAATTTCAAGTTGCGCCTTTTGTTCCTTGTATTTTTTTGTTTCCAAAATAAAGGTAAGATACCACGTCTGCGTGTTAAGCGCATAGTCGTACACGGTGTAGGGATTGTTTTCGTCAAAGATATTTCCCTTTTTGATTGTTAGAATTTCGTTAGGGTCAAAACCATCGGTAATGTAGCCCTTAATTGCTTCTAAATCACTATTGTCAAATGCTTTAATAATTGCTTTTAACTCTTTTTGATTGAATTTTTTTGTCATTTTTTTATCTCCTGTAATTTAAAATTTATAAAATATGTTTTTGTAAAATTACACATTTCTCCTGACTTTGACACTTCAAGAAATCTAAATTTGTAACTAACTGACATATTGTTGTTTGCGGGCTTTGCGACACCAAAATGGGTATCGCAAGCCACAAGAAGTGCTATATTTGCAGTATGTTTGTAAGGAAAAAGAGCAATCGGTCATGCACCACAAGTGTGGTCATAGTTGCCAAAGATAGCGGTAGCACTACTTATGTAAAAACCATCGGAACAAGTTCTGATGCATCTGAGATAGAAACGTTGTATCAACAAGGGAAAAAGTGGCTGTCAGCTTATCTTGGCGAGCGCGATGTGTTTACAGAGCATACACGGGAGCAGGAAGAACAGCAAGTTACAGAAGCGTTGTTGTCTACTATTGAAAATATATTGCTTAATGGGACTCAACTGATATTGAATCAGGTGTTTCAACGGGTTGGATTTGACCAAATAGAGGATGACATATTGAAACATTTGGTTGTTTCGCGTATTTGTCAGCCACGCAGCAAGGTTGCAACGGTTGATTACTTGAAGTCGCATTTTGATGAAGATGTAGCACTTCATAAGATTTATCGTTATTTGGACAAATTGCACGACACTCAAAAGGATACAGTCCAGCAGATAAGCGTTGACCATACTCGCCGAATTTTAGGAGGAAAAATCGGACTTGTCTTTTACGATGTAACCACACTTTATTTTGAAACTGATTTTAGTGATGACTTGCGCAAAACAGGTTTTTCCAAAGACGGGAAACACGCCCAACCCCAGATAGTATTAGGTTTACTGGTAAGTTCCGGTGGCTATCCTTTAGCCTATTCCATTCACGAGGGCGACAAGTACGAAGGACATACGATGCTGCCTGTTGTAGAGGATTTTGTAAAGCAGTTTGACTTGAAAGATTTTGTAGTAGTAGCCGATTCGGGGCTGATGAACAATGATAATATCGAACTTTTGGAAAAGAAAAGCTACCAATATATCCTTGGGGCAAGAATAAAAAACGAAAGCCAACCGATTACCCAATGGCTTTTATCATTGGACAAACAGGACGGCTCATTTTACGAATATCAAAAAAACAGCGACTTCCCGCCTGATTGTCGGCTATTGTGAAAACAGGGCAAAGAAAGACCGCTACAACCGAGAAAAGGGCATAAAACGGCTCGAAAAAGAATACAAAAGCGGTTCAATAACCAAGGACAAGATTAATAAGCGTGGGTACAACAAGTTTTTGGAAATAAGCGATGACATCAAAGCGACCATAAATTACGATAAAATCAAAGAAACGATGACAAAAACAATGTTGTTAACCCCAAGGCACAAGTCTATCGCCAAACTTTTTGATGATAATTTTTGGCAATCTTTTTAAGGTGTCGCATTGTCAAAGTCGGGAAATATTTACCTAACTTTGCTCGTAAACCTTAGAAAATATCCGCTAAAGTTATCTTAAACCTAATTCAAATATGCAGATATGATAAAGATCAAATTTTTACTGATGAGCATTGCGGCCTGTTTGCTCTCGTTCTCATGTCAGGCGCAAACT
>BNXD01000003.1 GCA_025999315.1 Bacteroidia bacterium
TGCGACACCTTCGAGATAACGAGAGGCAGCGACTGCGTGGCCTCGAACAGACCGCGCAACAGCGGCTGCGCGATCAGGTGCGTCAGGATGGTACCTTAATTTAAACATTTATGAAAAATCACATTATAACCCGTGTCGCACTCTCGGCCGCCGCAATGGCGGGTTGCGCGACATCGCTCTGCGCGCTGCAAAAATCCGGGGCGCAACAGAAACCCGACCCTCGGCAGAGGCCCAACGTGCTGGTGGTGTTGACCGATCAACAGAGCTGGGATATGGTCTCCGCCATAAGCGGCTATCCGTATCTCAAAACGCCCAACATGGACCGTCTGGTGAAACGGGGCTTCTCTTTCACCAATGCCTGGTGTGCCAATCCGCTCTCGCTGCCCTCCCGGTGGGCCATGATCACCGGAGAGTCCACGGCCGGGTACGATCTGCAAAACAACGCTGCGCCCGAGTCGAGAAAAGCTGAGATACAGGAGGTTGCCCGCACCCGGTCGGTGGGGTCGCTCTTCAGGAAGGCGGGCTACGACACCTACTATATCGGCAAAACCCACCTGGCGTGGGGAAACGACCGGGGCGAGACGGGAGACCCGGTGAACTACAACTTCACGCTTATCACCAATGACGACCGCCAAAAGGGAGCCATGGCGGGGGCCGAATTCTTCCGGGATCATAAAGCCTCGAAACCGTTTCTGATCTATGTCTCGCTGATCAACCCGCACGACATAGGCAGGGACCGGATCGCCTTTATGGACGAGCCCCCAAAGGGGGACAAAAACGGCCTCAAAGGCGCCGACGCGAACACGTTGAAGTACAAAGACCGGATCGCCGAGCTGGGCAACGACTTTTTTATGAGCGAGAAATCCGATCCGCTGCCGTTCAATTACGGGGCCACCGACACCCACCCCCTTTCGGCGCTCTTCAAAAAGACCTACGGCGGCTATAGCGACCTGGAGTGGAAAAAATATGTCTGGTTCTACCATCGCCTTGTCGAGCAGGTCGACGCCGAGATAGGCCTGGTGCTCGATGCGCTGGATGCCTCGCCCTACAGGGACAATACGGTGGTGCTCTTCACCTCCGACCACGGCGACATGGCGGGGGCGCACCATCTTGCCAAGAAAAACATCATGTACAACGAGTGCCAGAGGGTGCCGTGGATCATGGCCGGTCCGGGGGTGAGAAACCGCATCGATCGCACGACCCCCGTATGCAACGGCTGGGACATGCTCCCGACGCTGTGCAGCATCGCCGGGATCGAAAAACCGAAGGAGATACGCGGCCTTTCGCTCTGGGATTACGTTACAAAGGGAGACGCTCTCCCCGCACGCGACTATCTCTATCTGGAGAGCGTCAACGGCTTCGAGATAATAGAGCAGGGGCGCTGGGCGTTTCTGAAGTATGAGCTCAAGGGGCAGCCCGAAGTGCTGTTCGACCTGGAAAAGGACCCGGGGCAGATGCACAATCTCATCGACGAGGAGCCCTTCAGGGCCAAGGCCGACGAACTGCGGGCAATACTGCTCAAAGAGGTCGCATCGAGGGGCATAACCATGACCGAGAACCGCCCGTTCACCCTTAGCGGCCTTGTCCCGAAACAAAACAAATAGGAAAACAGCCCGGTGGATATTTTAAAAGGTTGGTTTAAAATAGTCATTTCGAGCGAAGAATTGGCGCAGTAAAGGCGGCCCGCAGACGGCGGTGGGCTGCCCGAGCCGAAGGCAAGGATTATGCAGCCCTCCGCGTGGGGCGGCTGCGGGCTGCCGGCCTTGCCGAGCAAGGCCGGACCACATGCAACGTATTACGATAAACCTTAAGTTTAGCCGCTGCTCTTTCTGATCTGTCGAAATATAATTTCACTTGACTATTTCAAACCAGCATTTTTAAATTCACCTTAGATTTACCCCCAAAAACACAACAGGCAAATCGACCAATCATGAAATCTCCGATAACAACCGCCTCGGCGCTCGCCCTGGCCGGTATTGGGTTCTCGACAGCACAGGCACAGGCACAGGCACAGAAAAAGCCCAATGTGCTCTTCATCATGACCGACCAGCAGAGCTACAACATGGTCAGCGCCCTGAACAGGACCCCTTATTTCTCGACGCCGAATATCGACCGCCTGGTTCGCAGTGGCTACACATTTGCAAATTGCGCTGCGGCCCATCCCGTCTCGGTGCCGTCGCGTTTTGCGCTGCTCACTGGCGAGTCGCCGGCCGAATATGGCATTCGGATCAACGCCTCGCCCGCCAGCCACGAAAAGGAGATAATGGGCCTTATCACCCAAAGGGCCATGGGCGTCCTTTTCAAAAAGGCCGGATACGAGACTTACTATGGCGGCAAGGTCCACCTGCCGTTCGCCAATGGCAAGAGCGGCAAGGAGTCTCTCACCAGCCCCCCGACAGAGTATGGGTTCGACCACGTATACACCCTCGACGAACGCGAAATACTGGCCCGAAAGAGCGCGGCATTTTTTTCGGAATACAAAAGCGACAAGCCTTTTTTACTCTTCGTGTCGTTCATCAACCCGCACGACATCTGCCGAGTGCTGAACTACTGCCTGAGCAACAAGAAAGCGACGGACTATCCGGGCGTCGAATCGATCGAAACGCTCGACCCTCTCCGCGATGTCATGCGCAGCAAAGGCGACGCCTACTACCAGACCGACCGGGGCGTCGACCTGCCGTTCAACTATGCGGCCACCGACCGCCATCCCCTCAATCCGACCAGATACCAGAGCAAATACTCCGACACCGACTGGCGCAAGTATCGATGGACCTACGAGCGTCTTGTCGAGCTGGTCGACGCCGAGATAGGCAAAGTGCTCAACGGCCTCGACAAATCGAAGTACAGGGACAATACCATCGTGATCTTCACCTCCGATCACGGCGACATGAGCGGCGCCCACCACATGTCGGGCAAGAACATCTTCTATGAGGAGTGCCTCAAGATCCCGTTCATCTTCAAGGGGCCCGGCATCCGAAAAGGGGTTATCGACACCTCTTCGCCGGTCTGCAACGGCTGGGATGCGCTTCCCACCATGCTCGATTTGGCCGGCATTCCCGTCCCCCCGGAGCTGAAGGGCATTTCGCTGCGCGAGACGCTGACCAAAGGCACGCCCGTGGCCCAAAAACGCAAATATATCCACTCGGAGACCGACAACGGTTTTTGCATCATCGAGGATGGCCGCTATCAGTATTCGCGCCACGAATGGACGCCCAAGTTCGGCCTGGATGGCGATCCTGAGGTGCTGTTCGATCTGCAGAAGGACCCCGGACAGCTGCACAATCTGACCGGTGATACGGACTATGCCGCCAAGCTCGTCGAGTTGCGCACAGCGCTCGACCATCAGATGAGCATCCGTGGCCTGTCGTTCAAAAAAGGCCCTACGGCAGCACAGCTAAAGGCGGCCGGGGAGCAGGCGGCAAATAAAAAGGGTGGCCGACACCGTGAAAAACTCGAAGAAGACGAGTAACCGGCCGGATGGAGAGTGTGTGCGAATGTTCGATGGAGAGAGGCATTTGGCCTCTCTCTTTTTTAGTGGGGCACACGGCAACTTCCGGAGGGCTAACACGCCCCACACCCGTCGCCACAAAAGGCCTCAGAACAACTCCTGGCAGGCGTCGACCACCATGGCCGGATCGGGATCGAGCGGGAAAACGACCGATGGTTTCAGATGCCACAACCGGCGTCCGCGACAAAACAACTGCTCGCCGCCGCCGGTGATGTTGAGCGCCACACAAGCGTCGCGGCGCACCCGGCCCGCTGCGACCTCCTCTATCAGAGAGTGCAGGGCCACGGCCGGCGCGGGATGTATGTCGACCCCTTCCGTCTGCAGAAAAAGCTGCGCCGCCGCGCGAGCCTGTTCGTTGGCGACTTTCGCCACCTCGCCGTGAGTGTCGACCAGCGCGTCGTACAACCCTCCGGCGATGCCGTAGGGTGGTTTGCGGTTGGAGAGCACCTTGGCATCGATGGCCTCGGCGTCGGCGCGCGCCTGTTGCTCGTCATAGCGGGGCAACTCGCGCGAGCCGCTGTGCCACGCATCGTACATCGGCAGGAAAGGGGCGTTCTGCGACACCACCAGCTTCATCTTCGCACTGCCGAAACGCCCGTCCTCGAGCAGACGCATATTGGCCTCCCAGGCAGCTATGGCCCCCGTTCCGCTGCCTATGGCCTGAAAATAATAGTCGGGAATGGCGCCGATGTGGGTCGCAGCCGAGAGCACCGTGGTGCCCATGCCGTCGCGCCGCGCCACATTTTTGGCCCCCCCTTCGGCGATAAATCGCGGCGAGCCGAGCGCCAGATTGCTCAGATGGATGGCGTCGAAATAGTCGCCCCCCCGCTGCGGTGCGATCAGACGCACACATTCGTCCAGCGGCTCCTCAAACCACAGCGCATCGAGATTGTCCTCCGGCACGCTGAGCAACAGCTGGATATGATTGTCCGAGCACACCTTGGCGAACGCTCGCGCCGTGTTGCCTGCCGAGGCCACCACCAGCACCCGCCCCATGTCGGGGCTCAGGCGGCCGCACACCGAGTAAGCCTCCGTCTCCTTGAACGAACAGGTGGTCATCGCCGCCCCGACCTCGGGGTTCCAGCCGTTGAAAATGATGTAGAGGTTCTCCAGCCCCAGATGACGGGCCAATCCCTTGCTCTTGTAGGTAACCGGGGCGGCCGAGCCCTTCAGCATCCTGCCCACGGGCAGCCAGTCGGCAAAACGGTAGACACCCATCGACTCGGGCCCCACCTCGATCCGGCGTTTGGCATAGCGCGCCCTGAGCAGCGAGGCCACAGGCGACTGCAGATCTTCCAGCATCCATCCCGCGTCGGCCATCTCGCGTCCGTCGGCGACATTGATCAGAGTGTAATCGGTAGGTTGAAACTCTTTCATAATTATCTTGTTGCAATGCTCTGCGCAGAGCGGGACTACCCCATCCGCGACTTGTAATCTTCGTATCCGAACCGGCGCACGACATCGACGCTGCCGTCCATGCGCCGCACGGCTATCGAGGGGTGGACCACACCGTTGAACATCGTGGTTTTGACCATCGTATAGTGGATCATATCCTCAAAAACGAGCCTCTCCCCCACCTTCGGTTCATGGTCGAAGGCCCAGTCGCCCACCCAGTCGCCGGCAAGACAGCAATTGCCCCCCACGCGCCACCGTCGCTCGCCCTCGCGGGGTTCGTGAGCCCCGACAATCGACGGCTTGTAGGGCATCTCGAGGCAGTCGGGCATGTGGCAGGCGAACGACACATCGACCATCAGCGTCCCGACGCCGCCCCGCTCGATCTTGTCCTCGATGGTGGCCACCAGCCAGCCCGTACGCCAGGTGAAGGCGCTGCCCGGCTCGAGGATCACCTCCAGGTTGGGGTAACGCCGCCTGAACTCGACGAGCAGCGACACCAGCGCCCCGGCGTCATAGCCCTCGCGCGTCATAAGGTGCCCGCCGCCCATGTTTATCCATTTGAGGTGAGGCAGGTAGCGACCAAACCGCTCCTCGACAGCCTCCAGCGTCATGCGCAACTCCTCGGGCCCCGACTCGCAAAGCGTGTGAAAATGAAAGCCTTCGAGCCCCTCGGGCAGACGCTCCAACTCCGCCGCCGTAACGCCCAGTCTCGAGCCCGCCGCGCACGGGTTATAGAGGTCGGTGGCCACTGTCGAACACTCGGGGTTGATCCTCAGCCCACACGAAACGCCGCGGATCAGGGCCCTCGGCGCAAATCTCGAATATTGGCCCAACGAATTGAATGTCAAATGGCTGCTATGGTTCAGCAACTCCTCGAAATCGCCGTCGGTATAGACCGGAGCATACGTATGCGACAGCGTCCCCAGCTCCTCACCCACCAGACGCGCCTCGGACAGAGAGCTGGCCGTCGCGCCGTGGACTCCCTCGCGAAAAACCGAAAACACCGGCCACATCGCGCACGCCTTCAGGGCCAGTATGACCTGCACCCCGGCCCGCTCGGCCACCCCGGCAATCAACCCGAGGTTCGCCCTGAGCCTGCCCTCGTCGAGCAGATAACACGGCGAAGATATTTTCGAGAAATCTATCTCCACTATCCGTTTCGATAAAAACGTTAATCAGTTCTTGTTGCCGCTTTTTTGCGATTTGAAAAAACTCTACAGCTCCAGATCGCCGTCGTGCACCTCGACCCAGGGCAACCCCTGAGCTCCCAGATCGGCCATGAAGGGATCGGGATCGAACTGCTCGACGTTGAACACTCCGGGACCCTTCCACAATCCGCGCACGAACATGGCCGCACCCAGCGCCGCCGGCACCCCGGTGGTATAGCTTACGGCCTGAGTGCCTGTCTCTTTGAAGGCCTGCTCGTGGTCGCAGTTGTTGTATATATAATAGGTGTGCTCCTGGCCGCCCCGCACGCCGTGGATGCGGCAACCGATCGAGGTCTTGCCTGTATAGTTGGCTCCCAGCGACTTGGGGTCGGGCAACACAGCCTTGAGAAACTGTATGGGTACAATCTCCACGCCGTTGTATAGGACAGGGTCTATACGCGCCATGCCGATGTTCTGGATCACACGCAGATGGGTGAGATACTCCTGCCCGAATGTCATCCAGAAACGCGCCCGTTGCAGCGTGGGGAAATTTTTGACCAGCGACTCGAGCTCCTCGTGGTAGATGAGATACGACTCGCGCGGCCCTATCTCTGGATAAGTCAGCGATTTATGTATCTCGTGCGGAGCAGTTTCAACCCACCGGCCATCCTCCCAGTACTTGCCGCGCTGGGTCACCTCGCGAATGTTGATCTCGGGGTTGAAGTTGGTCGCGAAGGCCATGCCGTGGTTGCCTGCATTGCAGTCGACAATGTCGAGGCTATCGATCCTGTCGAAGTGATGTTTGGCGGCATAGGCCACCATTATGGCCGAGACGCCCGGATCGAAGCCGCAGCCGAGGATGGCCGTCAGCCCCGCCCTGCGAAAGCGTTCCTGATAGGCCCACTGCCACGAATACTCAAAATGAGCCTCATCTTTGGGCTCGTAATTGGCCGTGTCGAGATAGTTTACCCCACACTCGAGACAAGCGTCCATAATGGTCAAGTCCTGATACGGAAGCGCCACATTGATGACTATATCGGGCCGGAAACTGCGCATCAGGACAACGAGTTCCGGGACGCTGTCGGCGTCGACCCGCGCTGTCGAGATGCGTCCGCCTCCGACGGCAGCGGCAATCTCGTCGCACTTCGACAGGGTGCGGCTGGCCAGCATGATCTGGCTGAAAACGGGATTTGCCGCCACTTTATGAGCCACTACGGTGCCCACTCCTCCTGCGCCGATGATGAGAACTTTTGACATATTCGCTCTATGGTTTGGTGTGAATGTGCAAATGTAACGTTTTTTTGCCAAACTCGACGAGCCGAACTAAAGTGAAACCGCATCGCAGCTGAGCGCAAGGCGAAAAATTCATTTGGGTAATAAAAAAAAAGGATTTATCTTTGCACCACCAAAAACGAAGGGTAAGAGTTTGTCTTTTTTTTCTGTCGAAATTATATAGACAAACTCTAACACTCCGAAGATTCCGTAGCTCAGCAGGTAGAGCACAACACTTTTAATGTTGGGGTCCTGGGTTCGAGCCCCAGCGGGATCACGAAATCGGGTGGCAATCAATTGATTGCCACCCGATTGCATTCAAAGGCACAGCCTCGCACATCACAACAGCTTTCCGAAGCGGCGGCAGCCCAGAAAATACCGCGCCACGATCGAGCCGCGATAGATGTTGGGGGCGATGATGGAGTCGGCGGCGCGGCAGAGCTCATCGTCAGAGCAATAGCGTTCCTTCAGGGCGGCGCGCTGGCGGCGCAGCTCGGGTTTCCATCGCGTATAATCGGCATGGGCAAGGAAAACTTTGCGGGCAAAGGCAAAATTGCCGGTCGCAAAGTAGACCATCGCCGCGCCTGCGTCCATGAACATCCTGAGAAACAGCGTAAGATGGCGAGATGGTCGCATAGAGCATTTGTAGATCATCGCCAAATTGTTGCGATAGTTCAGGTAGAGTTTTTGGGGATTGTTGTTGGGCAATGTGCCGCCACCGAGGTGATAGACAACGCTTTGGGGCTGAACCATGGTTTTGTACCCGGCAAGGTGCATGCGCCAGCAGAGATCGATCTCTTCCATGTGGGCAAAAAATTTGACATCAAAACCGCCCAATTCCCAAAATACATTGCTGCGTATCAACATGCAAGCTCCTGAGGTCCAGAATATTTCGCGCTCGCCATCATGCTGTCCCCGATCCTGCTCGACCTCCGCCAGCACCCTTCCCCGACAGAACGGATAGCCCAACCAATCGATAAATCCTCCCGATGCTCCGGCATATTCAAAGTAGCGTTTATCGTTGCAGGACAATATCTTGGGCGAAACGGCCGCCACATCTGCATGAGCGTCGAGAGCGGCAATAAGCGGAGCGGTCCATCCCGGCGTTACCTCGACATCCGAATTCATTATCAGATAATAATCGGCCTCGACACGCTCCAGAGCCAGATTATATCCTGCGGTAAAACCGTGATTCCTGTCAAAAAGTATCACCTCCACCGTCGGAAACTCTCTTTGCAACAACTCCACCGATCCGTCGGTCGAACCGTTGTCGGCCACCACGATCGCCACCTCCGGCGGGGTGGAAGCAACCACCGACGGCAGGAAGCGACGCAGATGCGCCTCTCCGTTCCAATTGAGTATCACGACTTTGGTTTGCACGGTCAACGATTATCGACGCTAAGGGCGGTTGGCGCACCCCTGAGCAGCGTCATTTGTGTCATTCGATGCCGGGTTTGTTTTCCGGCTTGTGTTTCCAGCGTTTATGCGACCACATCCAATATTGTGGCTCGCGGCGGATCATCTGCTCGAGACGCTCCACATAACGCTGAGTGATCTGATAATCGCAGACCTCTTCGTCGCCGTCATAAAGCACCTCCATATGAGCTATATAATGTGCCCGCGAGACGCGCCGCAGGTCGACAAAGATCACCGGAAGATGAAATTTTCGCGCACTCTTCTCGATCCCCGAAAAAAACGCAGTTTTCTGATTCAGAAAGTCATACCAATGGTCTATTGCCGAGAATGGAGGCGTCTGATCCGATATGAGCCCCAACACGAAGCCCCGTTCCGACTTCTGGTTGCGTATTATATAGCGCATCAGGTCGCTCATCGAGACAGGCAGCAGCCCGAAACGCGACCGCACCTTATTGTAATAGCGATCGAACACTGGCGAGTGAAGCGGCCGATAGACACCCACAACTTGCTTTGTAACAAGCATTTGAAAGGCGCAAAAATACTCCCACGAGCCATAATGGGCCAGAGCGGCGATCCAGTTGCGGTTGTTGATCGCCCTGTCGGTCTGCTCGACATTGTCGTACTCGATGCGTTGGCGGGCCCGGGCCCGGCTCATGCCCGAAAGCATGATCGTGTCGACCATAACCTCAGCCAGATGACGATAGAACTTGCGCTCGATCTGCTTGAGTTCCTCCGCGCTCTTCTCGGGGAAAGAATTTTTGAGGTTCTCGCGCACCACCTTCAGCCTGTAGCGAGCCACGGGGTAGAGCGTCAGAAAAACCATCTCTCTGAAAACAGAGTAGGCAAACCAGTCGGGCATCAAAGCCAACGCTCTGAAAAAGACGTATAAGCACCAAAATTGTATGTTCTGCAAAAACTTCATCCGCCGCCCGTCAAATGGTTTTCATAAATTCGTCGTAAATATACGCATTTGTCGCCACAAAAGTGCCACCGAACACATAATCGTCGCCGCCGGCAAAGTCGCTCACCCGTGCACCGGCCCGAAGGGCGATCAACGCCCCGGCTGCCACGTCCCACGGAGCCAGGCCGCTCTGCACAAAGGCGTCGAAACGTCCGCAAGCCACGTAGACCGCATCCACCGCCGCCGATCCCATTCGTCGTATGCCGTCGCTGTTGCGCTGATAATATGCAAGTTTGGTGAAATGTTCGCCGCCGGACTGCGACGCTGCGTAGGAGAACCCAACGGCGATCAGCGAATTTTCGACCTGCCGCACCTGCGACGCGCCGATCTTTCGACCGTTCAGGTAGGCGTCCGATCCCTTCCAGGCATAGAACAACTCCTTGAGAGTTACCTCATAAACCACGCCGACAACCAGTTCTGCTCCCTGCGCCAGGGCGATGCTGACACTGTAGGGAGGGCAGCCGTGGATGAAGTTTGTCGTTCCGTCCAGCGGGTCGATGATCCAGCGAAACTCCTCGCCGGCGGAGGTGGCGCTGCCCTCCTCGGTGATGAATCCCGCCCCGGGCAGCAACTCGCGCAACGCCGCAACTATCTGTTTCTCGGCCGTCTTGTCCACATACGAAACCAGATTGTGGCTTCCCTTCTGCTCGATGTCCTCGAGCGAAAAACTCTCTCTCTCGGTGGCGATATACTCGCCCGTGGCTCGGGCAATGCGGCAAACTTCTGTGCAAATTTTCTCAAAATCGATCATTCTACGTATATTTTTACATTTTTCTCCTTGGTTTTCAGTGTCAACCAGCGTGCGAGCTTTGCCCGGTCGATCTCCTTATGCTCATCGACGGGTCTGACCACACACACCAGCGTGGTGTCGGTGGCGTGGCGTCCCTCCACCGCAAAACCGATCTGCCTCGAGACAGCGATAGATTGCACATTGTCCACCACCACGCCCGCCTCCTCGACAAACGACCATGCCGAGAGGGTGTCTGGGGCAGTGACGGCCAACCGGCTCTCGAGCATGGCGATACGGTTGTTCTTCTCGCCAAGCAGGGCCGCATAATTGAGGTTCATGGTCGAAAGATCGATCCGGCCCTCGAGTGTTTCGTTCAACTGATTGACCACCAGCGATGTATTCTTGAGGCCATATTGCGGCAATCGCGCGGTAAGAGTCTCTATGACTTCTGTCGACAGGGCTTTTCCGGCCAGTGTTACCTCGATCTGCGACCGGCGTCCGTCGATGTGGAACGCCTTGGCGCTGTTCATCACGATCGTCCCGGCCGAAGCGTCAAAAACCTCATGCACAAAACGGTCGGCGTTGTTGTCAAACGTGGTGCGGCCGATGATCCGCAGGGCTATGATCACGCTGGGAACGATCGTCGCCACCACAATGAAAGCCATCGTACGCCGCACTCGCTCCTGTCGCGCCTTGTCGAGGAAAACCTTCTTGTCGTAGTGCAGAAAAACGACCATCAGATAGGTGGCGAAAGCGATAAATATAGCGTTGATGACGAACATGTAACCCGCGCCGAGCACAAAGTGCCATCTGCCCGTGGCGATGCCGAAACCCGCCGTACACAGCGGCGGCAACAGAGTAGTGGCGATGGCGACACCGACGATGACCATCGACGCGCGGTCGCGTCGCGTCTGGGCCACAATGCCCGCCAGACCGCCGAAAAGGGCTATCAGAACGTCATAAGTCGTCGGTGCGGTGCGCGCCAGCAGTTCGCTCTGGACCACGCTGAGCGGCGAGATCATAAAGTAGAGCGTCGCGGCCGTGATGCTCACCAGCGTCATGAAGCCCAGGTTGCGAAGCGAACGTTTCAACAACCCAAAATCATTTATCCCCAGCGATATGCCGATGCCCATGATAGGCCCCATGAGCGGCGAAATGAGCATGGCGCCGATGATGACCACCATCGAGTTGACATTGAGCCCTATCGAAGCGATCAACGTGGCGAAGATCAATATCCACAGGTTCGTGCCTCGAAACTCGACCCCTTTGGCTATGTTGTCGACCACCTCGGCCTGCGCGGCGCTGTCGCTGCTCAAATCGAAACGGTCGCGCAGAAAGGCGATCACACTACCCCAGCGGCTGTGGCGGGCCTGACCGCGTCCGGCAACCCCCGAAATCTCTGTTTCATTGCTCATCACCCTCTTTTTTACCATGCACTGTTATGACGAACTCGCCCCGTGGTTCGTGCGAGGCGAAGTGAGCGAGGACCTCGGCGATGGGGCCGCGCACCGTCTGCTCGAACTTTTTGGTCAGCTCGCGCGACACCGACACCTCGCGCCGGGGGCCGAACACTTCGGCCATCTGTTCGAGGCACTTGACCACCCTGTAAGGCGATTCGTAGAAGATCATCGTGCGCTCTTCGTCGACCAGGGCCGCAAGACGCTTGGCGCGTCCTTTTTTTTGGGGCAGAAAACCCTCGAAACAGAACCTGTCGCAAGGGAAACCGCTCTGCAGCAAGGCCGGGATCAGGGCCACAGGCCCGGGCAGACACTCCACCTCCACCCCTGCGGCGATGCACGCACGCACCAGCAGAAACCCCGGATCGGAGATGCCCGGAGTGCCCGCATCGCTCACCAGGCCGACCATCTCACCGGCGGCCATGCGCGCTGCGAGACTCTCGACCGCGCTGTGTTCGTTATACTTGTGATGCGAGAGCAACTTCTTGTGGTCGAGCCCCAGATGCTTGAGCAGAAATGCGGTGGTGCGCGTATCCTCGGCCAGGATCAGGTCGGCCTCCGACAGCATCCTGACCGCCCTGAGCGTTATGTCCTCGAGGTTGCCGATCGGTGTCGGGATGATACAGAGCCTGCCCACGGTGCACATCACTTGAGCTTGCGCATCAGCAGCTCCATCAGCAGTTTAGCCCCCTGGCTGGCGGGATCCCACTGATAGACCGTATCGATATGTATCAGCGCATCATCCAGATTGTCAAACTCTTCGAGCAGGTCGATCGCCTCGTCATACTGCGTCTGGTCGCCACCGAACAGATCGCGCACGATCAGAAAACGATCGTTCACCCCGATCACCTCGCGCAGCGAGACGCCATAGCTCGCAATATCCTCTACTTTTGTATGTTGCACCACATCGAGCGTATCGGCCACCGTAGGGGCGCCCACGCCTATCACATCGCCCACAGCCTTTGGCATCCCTTCGCCGTAGAGCGAGAAGATCACATGGTTATCGTCCGAGCGGCGCCGGTCCTCGATCATCCCGTCGCCGAACAGGCTCGGCGCGGAATCGTGGTGAGATTCACCCTGCATCGAGGCCTCGTCCGACAAAGCGACATCGTCCTGATACCGTGGCTCTTCATCGGGCTCTTCATCGGGTTCTTCGGAAGAGGCAAGCTGAGACTGTGGCTCTTCGTCGGGCTCTTCACCGGGCTCTTCGGGAGAGGCAAGCTGAGACCGTGGCTCTTCATCGGGTTCTTCGGGAGAGGCCAGCTGAGGCTCCGGTTGTCCCGAGACCTCGAGGGTCTCGGACGGCTCTAAAACAGCATCCTGCGCTGCAGTGGGAGCGG
Source organism: Bacteroidia bacterium (assembly GCA_025999315.1). Lineage (GTDB taxonomy): Bacteria > Bacteroidota > Bacteroidia > Bacteroidales > Rikenellaceae > JAIRQC01. The sequence goes on from BNXD01000003.1 coordinate 13,228, forward strand.
GAGCAACATGGTCCGCAGCAGGTGCGGCATGGTCTGCGGACAATTCTCGAGTGATGTCGGCAGAAGCCTTAACCTCAGTCTGTTCGATAGTGATCTTTTCCGGGATTTCCTGCTTTTGTGCCTCCGTATGTGCAATCTCGACTTCGTCCTCCGCCGGAGCTGCCTCATGTTCTTTCTCTTCGCAACCGCAACCGGCAACATCCTCCGAGTCAGCCTCTACAAACAATTCTACGACAGCCTCGGCCTCTTCTTGCAAGGTCTGCTGTTGTTGCGAAACCTCCTCCGCAGCAGCGGCAACATCCACTGTCGGAGGCGCACAGGTCGCCGCCACAACCTCTCCGGCAGCAACCTCCGCCATCGACGCCCCGTCGCCGAAACGAATCTCACGATACAGCTCGCGCAACAACTCCAAGGCCACATCCCTGTCCAACTCTGCCAGATGCCCGGTCTGCAACATCTCCTCCAAGTGTCCGAGAGCGCTTTCTATCTTGTTTTTATCCATAATCCGGCAATTAATCTAAATTTCCTCAAAATTAGGATTTATCCCCCGACTTTACAAATTTCTTGGTATCTTTGTGCTCCTAAATTATCACCGATGAGTTTACAATGCGGCATAGTGGGGCTTCCCAATGTGGGTAAATCGACCCTGTTCAACTGTCTTTCGAGCGCCAGGGCCCAGGCGGCCAACTTTCCCTTCTGCACCATCGAGCCCAACGTGGGCGTGATCACCGTCCCCGACGGGCGGCTGGCCGAGCTGGCGCGCATCGACAATCCCAAACGTGTGATACCCACCACCATCGAGATCGTCGACATAGCCGGACTGGTCAAGGGAGCCTCGCGCGGCGAGGGATTGGGCAACAAGTTCCTGGCCAACATCCGCGACACTGACGCCATCATCCACGTGCTGCGTTGCTTTGACAATGACAACGTTACACATGTCGACGGCTCGGTCGATCCGGTGCGCGACAAGGAGATCATCGACGCCGAGCTGCAGCTCAAGGACCTCGAAACCATCGAAAACCGCATCGGCAAGGTGCAAAAACAGGCCCAGACCGGCGGCGACAAGACTGCCAAACGTCTGTATGACATACTGGTGCAATATCAAACCGCCCTTCGCGAAGGCCGTTCGGCGCGCACCGTCGCCCTCGACAACCGCGAGGACCGCAAACTGGTGCGCGAGCTCTGCCTGCTGACCGACAAGCCTGTCCTGTACGTCTGCAACGTCGACGAAGCGAGCGCCGTCAAGGGCAACCTCTACGTAGAGGCGGTGCGCGAGGCTATCAAAAACGAAAATGCAGGCCTGCTGGTGGTTGCAGCCTCGGCCGAGGCCGACATCGCCGAGCTGGACGATCCCGAGGAGAGGCAGCTGTTCCTCAGCGAGATAGGTCTGAGCGAAAGTGGCGTCAGCAGTCTGATCAAAGCGGCCTACCGGTTGCTCGACCTGCAGACCTACTTCACCACCGGCCCCGATGAGAGCCGGGCGTGGACATTCACCCGCGGCATCAGGGCTCCGCAGGCTGCCGGCATCATACACAGCGACTTCGAGCGGGGATTCATTCGCGCCGAGGTGATCAAGTATGACGATTACGTGGCCCTTGGCTCCGAAAAGGCGTGCCGCGAGGCGGGTCGCATAGCCATCGAAGGCAAGGATTATGTGGTGCAGGACGGCGACATCATGCACTTCCTGTTCAATGTCTGACCGGCAAAACGATACGCTTGAGAGGCTGGCCGAGGAGTTCGGCGTCGAGATACGCCTGCTGGAGGAGACCGCCTCGACCAACGACCTGGCCGCCGACCCCGAGCTGCATGAGGGCGACGTGGTCATGGCCCTGCATCAGAGCGAGGGCCGTGGACAGCGGGGCAACGTCTGGAGCGCGGAACGGGGCGCCAACCTGACCTTTTCGATGGTGCTGGAGCCCGAATTTCTGCCCGCCGAGCGGCAATTCCTGCTCTCGCAGGCGGTGTCGCTGGCCATCGTCGACTGGCTCGGCCGCCGCGGCGTCGACGCCCGCATCAAGTGGCCCAACGACATCTACGTCAAAGATCGCAAAATCGCCGGCATACTGATCGAACACACCCTCTCGGGCGCCGAGCTGCAGCGTTCGGTGGTCGGCATCGGGCTGAATATCAATCAGGTGGAGTTCGACCCGCAACTGCCCAACCCCATCTCGCTGGCCATGATCACGGGCAGCAAGAGCGACATTTTCGAGGCGCTGGGCGAGCTGTATCGTTGCCTGCTGGTGCGCTACTCGTTTCTGGTCGAGCGCGACTGGGAGCGCATCGAGAGCGACTGCCTCGCCGCGCTCTACCTGCTCGACGAACCTCACACTTTCAGCCTCGACGGGCAGCCTGTCGAGGGAACGATCCGTGGCATTGGCCCTCACGGCGAGCTGGAGGTCGAACACCCCGCTCCCCTGGGGCGGCGAAGCTACCTGTTCAAGGAGATAGTTTTTTGAGTTATGAGTTATAAATTATGAAAAAAACAGTTCGCGTTCGTTTTGCGCCGAGCCCCACCGGGCCGCTCCACATAGGAGGCGTCCGCACCGCCCTCTACAACTATCTCTTCGCCCGGCGCCATGGCGGGACGATGATCCTGCGCATCGAGGACACCGACTCGACGCGCTATGTGCCCGGAGCCGAGGAGTATATATTCGAGGCTCTGCGCTGGAGCGGCATCCTGATCGACGAAGGGGTCGAGCAGGGTGGCCCGCACGCCCCCTACCGCCAGAGCCAGCGGAGGGAGATATACCTGCGCTATGCCAAGCAGCTGGTGGCGAGCAACAACGCCTACTACGCCTTCGACACCCCACAGCAGCTCGAGACCTTGCGCAAAGAGTGCGAGGCGCGCGGCGAAAGCTTCGCCTACAACCACGCCGTGCGCGAGAAGATGGACAATTCGCTAAGTCTCAGCCCCGAGCAGGTGAGCGAGCGCATCGAGCGCGGCGATGGGTGGGTCATACGCTTTCGGATGCCCGCCGCCGAACAGATATGCATGCACGATCTGATCCGCGGCGAGGTAACGGTCGACAGCGCGACTCTCGACGACAAGGTACTCTACAAATCGGCCGACAATCTGCCCACCTATCACCTGGCCAACATCGTCGACGATCATCTGATGGAGATTTCGCACGTGATCCGCGGCGAAGAGTGGCTCCCCTCACTGCCGTTGCACTACATGCTCTACAAAGCTCTCGGGTGGAGCGATACCCAGCCCGAATTTGCCCATTTGCCGCTCATTCTCAAACCCGCGGGTCAGGGCAAGCTGAGCAAGCGCGACGGCGACAAGATGGGTTTTCCGGTCTTTCCGCTGCTGTGGCAATCTCCCGAGGGTGAGGTGGCCCGGGGCTATCGCGAGGATGGTTACCTGCCCGCCGCCTTTGTCAACATGCTCGCCCTGCTGGGATGGAATCCGGGCACCGAGCAGGAACTCTTCTCGATGGAGGAGCTCATCGAGGCCTTTTCGCTCGAGCGGGTGGGCAAGAACGGCGCGCGCTTCTCGCCCGACAAGGCGCGATGGTTCAATGCCCAATATATTCACCACATGGACGATACGGCGTTGGGCGAGCTGCTTGTGCCGATAGTGCGCGAGCACGGATTTCAGGTCGACATCGCGCTGGCCTCGCGCATCGCCGCCCTGATCAAGGAGCGCGCCACGCTGCTGGGCGATCTGTGGGAGTTGTGCCGTTATCTGTTCGTCGCCCCCGAGGAGTACGACCGGGCGACAAGAGAAAAATACTGGAAGGGCGACAATCCGGCCCTGATCGCCGATCTGACGGTCAACGTATTGGAGCGGCTCGAGAGCTTCTCCACCCCGCAGATCGAAGATGCGATACACCATTGGCTCGAGGAGGGAGGCCACAACATGGGCCAGGTGATGAACACGCTGCGACTGACCATCACAGGCGCCAACCGCAGCCCGAGCCTCTACGACATCTGCGACATCCTCGGCCGCGACGAAACCCTCGCGCGCATCCGCCGCGCCCTGGCGACGCTGGGCGAGGGGTGAAAACGAGACTGCCCGCAACTTCACTCCCTGTACCTTACGTCTGCGGTCCGCAGACGGTGAAGTGTGCCGCATCAGGCGAAGTGTGCCGCATTGAACGCCAAATCTCCGGGCTGTGCAGGCCCCTGAATTTGCATCCTCGCAGGGCAGCCCTTAGGCTGACTCCAAGCTGGCTCCGGCCCGCTTTCGGTGTGCAAAAGTTTCTGCTCCACCACAAGATCGTCCGGGTGAAAATCATAACTGCGGCAGCCGGATCGAAACTTCGATCCGGCTGCCGCAGTTGCAAAACCCGTTCCGACAGGCGGCCTCCCTTAAGAGGGCATGCCAACCCTAATTCTCTACAAGTTTGCGATATTTGACCCGGTGGGGAGCGATGTCGCCGCCCTGACGGCGTTTATGCTCCTCGTAGTCGCTGTAGCCCCCCTCGAAAAAGACCACCTGCGAGTCGCCCTCGAACGAGAGGATATGGGTGGCGATGCGGTCCAGGAACCAGCGGTCGTGCGAGATCACCACGGCGCATCCGGCGAAACTCTCAAGCCCCTCCTCCAGCGCACGCAACGTATTGACGTCGATGTCGTTGGTGGGCTCGTCGAGCAGCAGCACATTGCCCTCTTCCTTCAGGGCCAGCGCCAGGTGCAGACGGTTGCGTTCGCCGCCCGAGAGCACTCCGCACTTCTTCTCCTGATCGGCGCCGCTGAAGTTGAACCGCGCCACATAAGCCCGGGCATTGACCGTGCGGTTGCCCAGGGTGATCAGTTCGCTGTTCTGCGAGATGACCTCGTAGACGCTCCTGTCGGGGTCTATCGACTTGTGTTGCTGGTCAATGTAAGCCAGTTTGACCGTCTCGCCCACGCGGAACGACCCCGCCGTGGGCTGCTCGAGCCCCATGATCAGGCGAAAGAGAGTGGTCTTGCCAGTGCCGTTGGCCCCGATCACCCCCACGATGCCCGCAGGCGGGAGGGTGAAGTTGAGCTTCTCGTATAACAACCTGTCGCCGAAAGCCTTGCTTACGCCGCGGGCCTCGATCACCACATCGCCCAGACGCGGACCGTTGGGAATGAATATCTCGAGTTTCTCCTCCTTCTGCCGCGCATCCTCGTTGAGCATCTTGTCGTAAGCCGCCAGACGCGCCTTGCTTTTGGCCTGACGCGCCTTGGGACTCATGCGCACCCACTCCAGCTCGCGCTCGAGGGTCTTGCGCCGTTTGCTCTCCTGTTTCTCCTCCTGCTCGAGGCGTTTGGATTTCTGCTCGAGCCAGCTGCTGTAGTTGCCCTTCCAGGGGATGCCCTCGCCGCGGTCGAGCTCGAGTATCCACCCCGCGACGTTGTCCAGAAAGTAACGGTCGTGGGTAACGGCGATCACCGTACCCTTATATTGCTGCAGATGCTGCTCGAGCCAGTCGATACTCTCGGCGTCGAGGTGGTTGGTCGGCTCGTCGAGCAGCAGCACGTCGGGCTCCTGCAGCAACAGGCGGCACAGCGCCACCCGGCGACGCTCGCCCCCCGAAAGATGTTTCACCGTCTGGTCGCCATCGGGACAGCGCAGGGCATCCATGGCGCGCTCGAGCATGCTGTCGAGCTCCCAGCCGTTCTTGTGCTCGATCAGCTCGGTCAACTCGCCCTGACGCTCGATGAGTTTTGCCATCTGGTCGTCGTCCATCGGCTCCATGAACCGCGCGTTGACCTGTTCGTACTCCTTGAGCAGGGCCACCACTTCGGCGCACCCCTCCTCAACCACCTCGCGCACTGTTTTGCTGTCGTCCAGGTGTGGTTCCTGTTCGAGATAACCCACCGTGTAACCCGGCGCGAAGACCACCTCGCCGTCGATGTTCTTGTCGATCCCGGCGATGATCTTCATCAGGGTCGACTTGCCCGAACCGTTCAGACCGATGATGCCGATCTTGGCTCCATAGAAAAATGAGAGGTAGATGTTGTTGAGAATCTTTTTCTGACTGGCGGGGATGATCTTGCTCACCCCGACCATCGAGAAAATTATCTTTTCGTCCGACATTGTTATTATGGTTTTTTAAGGTGCGCAAATTTACCATAATTTTTGCGTATATTTGTATCAAACATCAAAAAACGACTACTACAATGAAAAGTCTCAAGGGAACACAGACCGAGAAGAACCTTCTGGTGGCTTTTGCCGGCGAATCGCAGGCGCGCAACCGCTACACCTATTTTGCCAGCGTGGCCAAGAAGGAGGGCTACGAGCAGATTTCGGCCATCTTCACCGAAACTGCCGATCAGGAAAAAGAGCACGCCAAACGCCTTTTCAAATACCTCGAGGGTGGAGCCGTAGAGATCACGTGGAGCTACCCGGCCGGCACGATCTCCACCACGCTCGACAACCTGAAAGAGGCCGCCGCGGGCGAATATGAGGAGTGGAGCGACATGTACCCCAAATTTGCCGAGGTGGCCGAGAAGGAGGGTTTTCCCGAAGTTGCCCGCACCATGCGCAACATCGCCAAGGCCGAAAAGGGCCACGAGGATCGCTACAAAAAGCTGATGGGGCACATCGAGAAGAACAACGTCTTTTCGCGCGAGGAGCCCATCGAGTGGCAGTGCCGCAACTGTGGCTACATCCACACCGGCAAAGAGGCCCCCGAAGAGTGCCCCGCCTGCGAACACCCCCAGGCCTACTTCGAGCCCATGAAGCATAACCTGTAGCGAGAGAGATCGGAGTTTTATTTGAAGCACGCCTGAATCTTCCCGCCGAATAACTTCGGCGGGAAGATTTAATTTATCCCGATGCCGCATCGTCTTGTTGGCGACAAGTCCCACAAAAAGAACGGCGATAATCGTATTGCCTGTCTGTTCTATTGCCGGCGCAGTAGCTCCGCACCCTGTTACTCCCTTACTAACTGCGACGTGCGCGGCGCTGAGTGATCCACCCATGCCCGACCGCCCGGCCGACGGCGCGCTTCATGCCTTTACGGCATGGGCGTTGCTTTCTGGTGCGGGTAGGCATAACTGGTCGGCAATACCTCCCAGTCGGTGGCTGTAAACGTCGAGGGATAATTGCTCAATACCTTCATGTCGGCATCGGACAGAGTTATGCAACCGACTATGCCATTTGCGCCGCCGTTGGAGCCGCAAACGCCGTTAAGGGTCGGCAAACTCTGAACCACATAAACAAGGTCGGTGATCTGGTTGTTGGCAGTGTTTTGAGGTTTATTGCCAACGCATCCGCCGAGGAAGATATTTGTAGGCGAAGCAGCCTGGTCAGAGTAAGTTATCAGCCCCACATTATAGCAGGTGTTGGTCTTGTTGTTGTTATTGTTCAGGTGTCCTGCGATGCCTCCCGCATATCTGGTGCCTGTCGTTACGGCATTGTTGCGAACCACTGTTATTGTTCCGTAGTTGTAGCATTTCTCGGTAAGCCCAAAGCGCATGTTGCCCGTGATGCCGGCAGCAATACTCTCCGAATAGACATCGCCTCCATTGAAACAATAAGTTATGTTCGGTTTCAGGCCGTTGTTGTTGCCAATGGCATCGCCGGTGATGCCGGAAGCCGTGAAAAGATTCGACAATCCGCCGATCTCCGCTGTTATGTCTATTCCCATGGGCAAAGTGCCGCTCGGCCCGGGATTGCCCTGATAGACGGGGGCAAGGTTATAGCAGTTCTTTATGGCGCATGTACCGTTGTTGGTCCCCCACACAACTGTTGCATTGGCGGTTCCTCCGGCAATACCGCCGCCGGTAAATTTTGCCACCACCGGACAACCTTTGTTGGCGCAATTGGAGATCATTCGCTCATTGACGCCGGCAATGCCGCCCGTATATCCGAAATAGGCGGAAACATCGGTGCTGGCCGGGTCGACAGGGCGGTTGTTGCCATATATGGCGGCATCGGGGCCATATTTGTCGACGGTGCAATTGTCTATCGTACCTCCGTTCATGCCCACGATGCCTCCTATTGCCGCCGCATTATTGGAAGAGCCCAATGTCGGCGTCCGGCCCTCGATGTAGCTGACCAAGACATTGAGATTGTTTATGGCGGCGGTTGTGGTCGTGCTGTGGCCCAATTGTGTAAACACACCCACGTAAGCGTCTTCGGAGACTATACATACATTATTCAGCTTGTGGCCGTCGCCGTCATATACACCCATGAAAGGCCTGTCCTTGGTGCCTATCGGCGACAGATTGCTGACAATGGCGCCCGACGGACCGGCAGGAGAGGCCGGAGCGGGAAACGTTATATCGGCAGTCTGTTTATAGAACCCGCTCATCATGCCTCTGGGGTCGGTCGTGCCGGACAGCGCCATGATGTTGTCAAAATGGCGGGCGCAGCTTATCCGGTAGGGGTCTGTGCCGCTGCCCGTCCCGCCCGCAAAATGCGAATTGGCAGCGCCATCTTCGTCCCTGGTCTGAGCCAGTATCACTTCGGCGTCAGGGGCTGTTTTGCCCGATATGTTCAGAATGATATTGCCCACATAGCTGCCGGTGCTTATGAAAGTCATCGTATCGATCAGGCAGGAGGTCTGAAGCGAGACATCATACGTCGCCAGAACCGTCGGCGTAACCCCATTGTCGGTAACCTCAAGGAGATAGTACACCACTTGCGGCATGGTGCTTTGCGCCCATTCAAAGGAGAAAGCGGTATCGTCATTGGTTACATGCGCCGCGAGCGACTCCATGAAATACTTCTGAGTGATGTAAATGGTGTCGCTGAGCTGTCCGTCGTAAGAATCGCCGACCAGAGCCACCTTCGCGCTGCGGTTTTCACCCGTCTTATTCTCTTCCACCGTTATGTCGCAGGTGAAGTCAAACTGCTGCCCCGACGGCGTTATCACTGCCCCGAGCCACGACGGATCATCCGCCACAATGGTGCAGCTAAGGTTCTTGAGGTTGGAGAACAAGCTCACCTGCCTGGTTTGGAGCTCATAGGTGAGCGAATAGCTCGGCACATCGCGGAGCAGGAGGCTTCCATGGGTCGAAAGCTGGTAGCAGGGAATGGTAAATTCGGCTCCGCTGGTCATCACAAATACCAGCTCGCCCGTGCGTGCATCGATATCCTCGTTCCTGCTCGCCGTTATTGTGAGCAGCATGGGGCTGCCGTCGGAAGCCTCGGGGGAAACGCTCATCCAGTCGGGTTTGCTTTGGATCGTCCAATCGAACGGCGAGACCACCGACACGAAGATCGTGGTGTCGGCTCCGGCAAGAGGCCCGAAAGAGAGCGAGCTGCCACACGAAAGGGTCAAGCTCTCACCGGCATCCTTCTTTACACATGAAGCGAGAGTCGTCGCCAGCAGCGATAATGCCGCTAAACACAGGAAGAGGGACGTTTTGGCAAAAAAATGTCGTTTCATATATCGTTACGTTTTATGTTCGGTCTTTCATTTTGCGTCATCCCACTTGTCGGTGCGGTATGAGCGTGGGGTCTGGCCATATTTGTTGTACAGCGACACCAGACAGTAGTTGCGGAAAGCATAGCGCAGAGCCACCGGCGAGGGCACATTTTTCGACGACACCTCGACCACGTTCGAGCCGTTGATTATGGCGGCCTCAGCCGGATAGAATTTCCTGTCCGCGCCGGCAAGCTCGAACGCGAGCACCCTGTCGCCCTTGCACACCAGCCCGTCGCCGGCATTGGTAAAGGCGACCGTGGCCTTGCCCGCGCCAAAGGTTACGCTGCCGAAATCGGGAGCGTCGGCATGCAAACCCTTAACCCCATAGACGTGCTCCAGAGCCAGAAGAGCCACCCTCTCTCCCACAACCCCTTTCTGGGGAAAATGGGGAGTGGCGGTACCTCCTATGTCGGACGAGACGGCCACATAATAGTCGGGGATCACATTCCTGGCCTCGAACTGCTTCTCCACGATCAGAGGAAGCCCCCTGCCGTCGGGTTTTTTACCCCATGGATAGACAGGCCCCTGAATATTTATGAACGGGAGCTTGTCTTTCTCTCCCCACAGCTCGCGCCATGAAGCGACCATGGCGGCAAGCAGATCGCCGTAGTTCCGGTAGCTGTCCATGTTGGCCGCTATCTGGAACCAGATGAATCCGCGTGGAGTATAGTTTTTGATCGGCAGTATCATTCCGTTATAGAGCAGCGAGGTATGTCTTTGTATGGATTTGGAGGAATTGAGCGCTTCGACATCCACCCCGCCGACCTCGGCTATGGTCTCGGGCGCCATCCATGCCTCTATGCGCGAGCCGCCCCAGCATGAGACCACCATACCCATCGGCACGCCGAGCCTTTTATACATTTGCAGGGCCGAGAGATAGGCTGTCGCGCTGAATTCGGGAGTATTCTGAGGATCGCTCTTCAGCCACTTCCCCTGGCAATCGTCCGCCGGGGTTTGGGAGTCGATATGGGCGAGCATGAACACTCTGATGTTGTATTTGCCCGACTCGGCTATCAGTTCTTTGGAATTGTCGACAGGCTGGTCTTTCATCCCCTTCATCATGTGCCCCATGTTGGATTGCCCTGAGCATATCCACACTTCGCCGATATACACATCCTTGACAGTTACCTTTTCCGAGCCTGCCTCGGAGAACTCGATGCTGTAAGGGCCTCCGGCCTCGGACGTCGCTACGGCGATCTTCCAGCTCCCAAGGCCGGAGGCTTGTGCGGTGTAGCTTTTTTTGTTCCAGGAGCACTTGACCGTTACCTTAGCTCCCGGCGATGCCCAACCCCAAAGGTTGGCAGCCGCCCGGCGCTGGAGCACCATATTGTCGGATATGAGCGCCGGCAATTTGATGCCGGCCTGGGCTCCCAATATCAGGAGCGCTGCAAAGAGCGTTAAAACAGCTTTTTTCATTAGAGTTTATATGAATTAAGATGATATGTAATTATTCAAAACCCTGTTGTGTGGCGATTTTTGTTCCCGCCGCCGATACCTTATCCAAAGATATGGCAGCCTTGCCGTCCCCCCTGTAAACGTTGTCATATATGTGGGAGTTTATGCACCCTTCGAGTTTGACCGTTGCCATGGAGGGGTTGATCGGGGCATAAGTGCCCGAAGGTTCTATGGTGTTGTCCTTGAAGATCAGCCCGTCGACCGAGACCGCGCTTATTATGGAACTGTCGAAGGTGCGGAAGGAGTTGTTTATTATTCGGATATTGCGTTCGTACGGCGTGTCGTCGACACGTTTTTTGAGATGCGGATTGATCCATATCACCGAGCCGCCGCGGCCGCCTCCGTAGACGTTGTCGCCGAAGCGGTTGTTTTGTATCAACACATCCTGCACCGCTCCCGATTCGTGCCAATAGTCGAGGTCGCCCTCGAAGAGGATGGAAGTCATCATCGAGGAGAGGAAGTTGTTTTCGATCACCGTCTTGCGGGGAGAGCTTATCAGTATGCTGCGGGCGCGGTTGTTGCGCACGGTATTGCCTCGAAAGGTAAGCTCCGGATACCATGTCGTATTTTCCAACCCGTCGCCTGTCGCCACACCCGGGGGAATGTTGTCAGAAAAGGTTATCTGTATATAGTTCTGGTTTATGCGGCGCACCGAAGCGACCACAGCTTCGCCCTTTGGAAGTATGGTCAGGCTGTCGACGAATTGTATCCGGTCCTTCGCACCGGCAAAATCGTAATCGAGTTGTTGCGGATGGATGAGCCTGGCTGTCATGGAGCGGCTGCCGTCGATAGAGACCACCCTTATATATGTTCCGTGAACGTTGGTCGCATCGTCGAGCATATTTTCAAAGAGACAGTTCTCGATCAGCAGCTTCCCCTTGCAGTTGCAGAAATGGGTGGCGTCGGCCGAGACCGAAACAATGCGTGTACTACCCTGACGAAGCGGGGTGTTGACCTTGCGCAGTGTAATGTCGGAGGTTTTTTCGGCAATGACGCCCATGCCTGCGGCATGGTATATGTCGATGTTCTCCAGCAGCGCTCTTTCGGAACCGGTCATGTGTATGGCCGGAGCCATACGGTTCTGCCCGTTTGGCCCCTTGAAGACATAGATCATCCCCTCGGGAGCCGGAACCTTGGAGAAGGGAGCCGTTATCCTGTACTTCTGACCTCCGAGGTGGATTGCCGTGGCTTTTTTCGACCTGTCGCCGCCCAGCAGATAGTCCGCCGCCCGGTAGGCCACAGCCCTGGTCTTGGGGTCGAAAATCATGGTCTCGCCCAGGTCGGCAAGCAAATGGCCGTTACAGGTAAAAGTTATCCGATCGCCATTGAGCTTTATATGCGAGTATGGCTCGAACTCCACATCCATCGTCTTGCCATTGGGGTCTGACGCAAGCACCGTGGCTTGCAAATAGAACGGTTCGAGCCAGTCGACAGAGAAATCGCGCAAGGTGACCCCGCTCGACTTCTCGATCAGGAACGGTACGATAAGTCCGTGGAATATGAACTCCGACCCGTTGCCCTCGACGGTAACATTGGAGCACCCCACCAGCGGAAATGCGAAATATTTGTAACTGTTGTCGTGGTTGGTTATGGCGTGGTACTTGCCCATGGCCTTTTCGGGATAGAAATGGTAGGTACCTTTGGGAAAGGATATTATCACATCTTTTCGCAATGCCTGGTCGAGTATCTTCATCACTGCCGGCGTGGCGTCGCTCTCGGGCGTACTCAAAAATTTGCTCACATCAACCCTCTTCTGCGCCATGGCGGCGCTGCACACAATGCCGGCAAGCGCTATAACAATTGCTTTTTTCATGAAATTTATTCTATTTATTTTTTAAAGTATTGTCGGCTAAAATTCTGACATTTGAGGGTGTGTTAGCATAAATCCAAATATCCCGATTTATGCTGACATATCCTGATTTATGACCGCTTAGTTTATATATTTCCAATATTGCACTCTTTCCCACAGCTGGGGTTTCCACACCATTGGTTTTTCCATCTGCGAGAACCATGCGCGAAATATCCCTTTCATACTTTCGACCCTGTCCGGGTATTTGTCGGCCAGGTCGGTCTGTTCTCCCATATCCGAATCAAGGTCGAAAAGGTAGAACCTGCTTTCGACCGTATCGTAGCGCAGCGTCCAGTTGTCCTCGCGCACCATGAATCCTCCGGGAGCGGCGCTCTGGTCCTTGATGTTGTACATTCCCCAGTTTTGTGCATTCTGGCTCATCCACACCAGGGTGTTGCGCACCTTGTAGTTTTCATTGCCCGCAAGCGCCGGCAGCAGGCTTCTCCCGTCAATATTTTTGGGCCGGGCTACACCGGCATAATCCATAAAGGTCGGGAAAATATCCATCGTGCTCACTATACTTGCGCACCGGCCACCTCCTTTGAGACCGGGAGCGTATATGAACATCGGTATCCGAACGCCACCCTGCCAGGTCTGTCCCTTGAAACCCCGGAACGGGCCATTCTTGGGGAGCACATTGGTCGCTCCGCCCGGCGCTCCGTTGTCGGACGTGAAAACTATCATGGTGTTGTCCAGCTTGCCCTCGGCGCTCAACTTGTCGACTATTTTTTTTACTCCCTGGTCGACGGCATAAACATAGGCATAGAAATTATTGAGCGCTTTGGAGGCGTAGTTGAACCTGGAGAGATATTCCCCGGGAGCCGGTGCACCGAGCGGCCCGTGAACGGCATTGTAGGCAAGATAGAGCACGAAGGGCTGGTTGCCGGCGCGGTCGATGAAGCCAAGGGCTTCGCGGGTAAGCTCATCGGTGAGATAGCCGCTGGCCTTGACCCTCTCCCTGCCCCGGTAGAGCATGTCCGAATCATAGTATTGCGTACCGTGAGAGTTGAATCCCCAGTAGTAGTCGAAGCCACGGTCGAGAGGGTTGAACCCCGGAGTACATCCGCCTTCGTCGCCTTTGGGGTTGGGTGCAAGGTGGTATTTCCCTATGCAGGCGCATGTGTAGCCCTCGCTTTTGAGGTACTGCGGCATGAGTTTCTCCGTCAGAGGCACCCCCGCATTCTGCTCGCCGTTGATGTAGTACCCGAAGCGCTCCTGATAGCGCGATGTCATCAGCCCCGCCCTCGACGGACTGCTGACGTTGGCCGTGGCATACGCGCTCGTAAAGCGCGTTCCCTGCCGGCAGAGGCTCGCCAGGGTGGGCATTGCCTGCTCTGCCGCCTGCTGAGCCTGCTCGGGGGTATAGTCCTTGACATGCAGTTTGATGAACTCCCGGTTCAACTGGCCATAGTCGTACATCGACTTGTTGAGCCCCAGCGCCCCCCAGCCCAAATCGTCCACCAACACAAAAACCAGATTGGGTTTTTGCGCCTTCCCGACGCCGGCCGCCGACGCCTTGTCCACACAACAAATCGAAAGAGCTGCCAGGGGCAAAGCTGCATATTTGCAGTTGTTATTCATGATAAAATCCTGTTTTTATTATTGCAAACCCGTTATGCATTTAAAACGTTGGTTAAAAAGCATCATTTTATTAAGGAATAGACCGCTTGTTTTTGCGTTGTTTATTAAGGTGTGAGTTCAGCCGCTGCGCTGGGCGTTTGTTACTTTTTGCCGCCAAAAAGTAACCAAAAACCGCCCGGCGGTGAGCGACGGGCTAAATTGTCTTGGTCCTCGCTGCGACGCCAAACCTCCTCCTTTTAGTCCCCTTGAGGGGCCTAACGTCGTCAAACAAGTGGCGTCGCTGGTCACTCGGACCTGCGACAATTTTTGAACCGCCCGTCGCTCAATGCCGGGGATGCTTCGCCCCTACGGGGCGATTGGGGCGGACTTTCTTTTTGATTATAAAAAACCAACCTTTTCTAAATGCACAACAAGTTATTACAATAATAATCAATTTTTCCGCCATATCATAACCCACCGAAACGGGCTTCCTGTTGCAACCAACTAATCTATTGCCATTTAACAGTTGTGTCGTTACAAAAAGGCCAATCCCTGTTACATTACTGATGTTATTTGACCGCCGGACCCTGAACACAATTTGCGCAGACGTCTATCTTTGTATTCAAATAAAAACAACCGTTTATGAAAAGAATCTTTCTCTTCATTTTTGCACTCTCCGTCATAACTGCACACGGCTCCCTGAAACTTCCTTCGCTGATATGCGACAACATGGTCCTTCAACAGCAGAGCCAGACCAAACTGTGGGGGGGATCGGAGCCTTTCAACAAGATCTCGGCCACCTGCTCCTGGGACAACCACACATACAGCGCCACCTGCGACAAAGATGGACAATGGACGATGAGCATACGCACCCCTCAAGCCGGCGGGCCTTACAGCATAAACTTCAGCACCATTCGCGGAGGCGACAAGGTGGCGATAAAGAATGTGTATATAGGCGAGGTGTGGATTTGTTCGGGGCAATCCAATATGGCGCATCCTGTCAAGGGACACTCGCAACAGCCGGTCGACGGTTCGCAACAGGCCATTGCCGAGTCGGTGAACTACCCGGGGATACATATCTTCAAGCTGCCCCTGACTCCGGCAGACACTCCGCAGGAGTATTGCGGCGGCCGTTGGCTCACCCCCTCGGACAAAGACGCGGTTGCCAATACGGCGGCCGTGGCCTGGTTCTATGCCGTCGAGCTTTACAAAAAGCTTAATATTCCCATCGGCATCATCCAGTCTTCGTGGGGATCGGCTCGCATAGAGGCTTTCATGTCTCCCGAAGCGATAGCCGAAGCGGGCGGCATCGATGTGGAAACGCTCAAGGGGCTGGAGCTGGTGCAAAAACGTCCGTCCCTTATATATAACGGAATGATATACCCGCTGCACAATTACGCGGCAAGAGGGTTTATCTGGTTCCAGTTGCCGGCCAACAGAGCCGACTACAAGAACTACCCTGCAGCGCTGACCTCCATGATCCGTTCATGGCGGGCGTTGTGGGGTGAGGGCGACATGCCCTTTATCAACACTCAGGACGCCTTGTTTTCCTGGGACGGCAGTGCCGACAAGACAACCCTGCCGCTGATCGTGGAAAAACAATTCGACGTGCGCGGCAAGATACCCCACTACTGGATAGCTACCTCCACCGACCTTGGCGACGCCAAAGTGCCGCACCATCCGCAGAAACCGGTGCATGGTTACCGCATGGCTCTTCTGGCTCTGGAGCACGTCTATGGGGTTAAGGGTTTGCATGCCGACGCTCCCGATTTCGGCAGCGTAACCTTTGGCGCGGGCAAGGCCACGGTCGCCTTTACCAATGCCGGCGACGGGCTGGTGTGCAAGGGCGACAGGGTGCTCGCGTTCGAGCTTGCCGGCGCGGACAGGAAGTTCTATCCGGCTGAGGCCGCCATAATCAACGGCTCGAACGTGGTCGAGGTGTCGTCGAAAGATGTGCCCTCGCCGGTGGCTCTGCGCTATGCTTTCCGCAACTACTGTCTGGTGTCGCTGTACAACAAATATGGCCAGACCCCACGCTCATACCGCACCGACAAGTGGGATGACGCAAAATAACGCGAATTTCGCGTACTTTGGCAAAACGCACGTTAAAACAGAATGTCTGCCATGAAAAGATCGCTCCTTACCGTTATTTTGATCGTCATATCGTTCGTTTGCGGGGCTAAAGTGCGCCTGCCCGCCATCATTTCCGACAACATGGTGCTCCAGAGGCAGACCCGGGCAAACATTTGGGGCTGGGCCGACCCGGGCAAACCCATAACCGTAACCACTTCGTGGAACTTGCGCCAATACCGCGCCACGGCCGACAAAGACGGCGGTTGGCTGGTCAAGGTAGCCACACCCGAGGCCGGAGGGCCCTATGCTATTACGGTCAGCGACGGGCATGGGACAACGCTGAAAAATATCCTTATCGGCGATGTCTGGATCTGCGCCGGCCAGTCGAACATGGAGATGCCCGTAATAGGCTTCTGGGGACAGCCTGTAAACAGCGCCGCCGAGACGATAATGCGCTCGGGCGACGACCGCAAGGTGCGTTTTGCCACCATCGAACGCCAAACCGGCAATATCCCCGAAAAGGACTGCACTACCGCATGGTGCGTTGCCTCCCCGGCAACCACTCCCTCTTTCAGCGCCATAGGATATTTCTTCGCCCGGGAGCTCTCCCGCACGCTCGACATTCCCATCGGCGTCATATCCTCCAGTTGGGGCTCGGCCCGCATGGAGGCATTCATGACCCGCGAAGCCGCCGCGCCGGTTACCGGACCGGAATTTCTCGACAAGATAGACCGTAACGACGCCATACAGACCCGTCCGGCATATCTTTATAACGGCATGATCGCCCCGATAACACGATTCACGGCGCGTGGTTTCGTGTGGGATCAGGGAGCCGCCAACCGTTTCGAGTGGCGTCAGTTTGCCGCCCTGACAAAAGCCATGGTCGAATTCTGGCGCAAAGAGTGGGGCGACGACAAAATGCCGTTTTACAACATACAGCTTAGTCCCTACCATTTTGGCAAACCCGGCAATATCGAAATGCCGCTTACGGAGATGGCTCAACTGGAAGCGGTAAAGATCACGCCGCTCTCCTATCTGGTGCCGGCCGGCGACATCTACAACGAAACGGAGCCTCATCAACCCGAAAAAGATATTCTGGGGCGGCGTACGGCGCTCATAGCCCTGGTTAAGACCTATGGCGTGGAGACTTCGCTTCCTGTCGACCCGATAGTGCCCGATTCGATCCGTTTCGACGGCGGCAAGGCCATCGTCAGGTTTGCCAACGCATGGTACGGCCTCTATCCTTCTTCCGGCATCGAGGGCTTCGAGCTCGCCGGCGAAGACAGGGTCTTTCACCCCGCAAAAGCCAGAACGGTGCCCAAAACACCGGTGGTGGAGGCGACCTGCGACATGGTTCCCAAGCCGGTAGCCGTACGCTATGCTTTCCGCAACCAGATACGCGCCACACTGTTCAACACCACAGGTATGCCCGTGTGTCCGTTCCGTTCGGACAACTGGGATAAATGACGGTGAAGAATCATATGGAGCGAGATTTAGAGTTTGCCGAAACGACATGCTCTTTCCGTGGCCGACAAGTACTTCTTCAAGCGCACTGCGCCTCTATTCCCTGGCGTGGGTATGACGTTTGAGAAATTCCGAAGGGGTTACGCCATAGGTCTCTCTGAATGTTTTGGTAAAGTGGGAATTGCTTTTGAATCCGATCTGGTAGATGGTCTCCGAGACATTGAAGTTGCCCGACAGAAGCAACTCGCGAGCCTTTGACATGCGGATGTCGCGGATAAACTCCGACGCCGTTTTGCCGATAATGGCCGTCAACTTGCGGTGGAGCTGCATGCGGCTGGTGCCTATCTGGCGGCATATATCCTCTACATTGTAATCGACGCGATCGATATTGGCGCTGACTATATCCGTCAGTTTGTCGAGAAATTTTTGCTCCCTTTCGCTCAGGGGATGAACATCGCTCCCGGCGGTCTCCTCATTTTCGGAAGGCATGCGGCGGCGATAGCGGATGATATTGTTGACCTGCAGCAGCAACTGCTCCTTGTTGAAAGGCTTGGTGATATAGCTCTCTGCTCCGCTTCGGTAGCCGGCCGTTACGTCGCTCTCGTCGAAACGGGCGGTGAGAATAATGATGGGGATGTGGCTGGTGCGGAAATCTGACTTCAGCATAGAGCTCAACTCCAGTCCGGTGATTCCGGGCATCATCACGTCTGTTATCACAAGGTCGGGAATATATCTCAGCGCCGAGCGTTGCCCCGAAAGCGCATCTTCCTCCAGTATCACGTCATAACGCGGCAAAAGACACTCGCCGAGGTAACCCCGCATGTCGGCATCGTCGTCAACCACAAGTACGATAGGTTTTTCGCTCACCGCTGCCGGCAATTTTTCCGATATTGCCGGGATGTCTCCTTTCTCGCTGTCGCCGGACGGAGCAGCCATTTCGTCGGGGCTGTAGGCCGAGGAAGATATGGGGAGCTTTACGGTAAAAGTGGCGCCCTGCCCCACGATGCTGCTTACGGTGATCTTCCCGTGGTGGAGCTCTACCAGTTTCTGCACCAGAGAGAGCCCTATGCCGGTGCCCGAGCCGTCCCCCTGGCCACATTGGAAGAACCGGTCGAAAATACGGGGAAGGTCTTGCTCGCTTATGCCGCATCCCGTGTCCTCCACGCTCACCGTAAGGATGTCATCCTCGGCGAGGGCAATAACGGCTATGTTGCCCTCCGCAGAAGTATATTTTATGGCATTGGAAACAATGTTGCTCACTATTTTGAAGAGTTTCTCCGAGTCTATCCACCCCTCGATAACGGGCGACTCGCACACCAGCGTGAGATTTATATTGCGCCCCCGTGCATAGTGCCGGAAAGATTCGATCATGGAGGCGACAAGAGCCGCCACGTCGGTTCGCGACACTTTCAAGGGCATCGTGTCGCGGTCGAGCTTGCGCAGGTCGAGGAACTGATTGACCAATCCCTGTAGCCGGTTGGTGCTTTTGTCTATCAATTTCAGGCGCGAGGCCACGTATGGATCGTCGATGGAGTGCTCGCGCAGGTCGTTGAGCGGCGAGAGTATAAGAGTGAGCGGAGTGCGCAGTTCGTGGGTAATGTTGTTGTGAAAACGCACTCTTTCGTCGTTGAGCTGCTTGTCGTGCAGGTGTTCCAGCTGTTCAAGATACAGCTTGTTCTTAAGCTCCCTCTGCCGGAAGGAATAGCGCAGTATAAGGTATGCCGCCATGGATGCCATCGCCGCATAAACGAGGTATGCCCACCATGCGGCCCATGGGCTCGCCTTGACGATGACCGCGATGGAGGAGGCTTCCCTGCTCCACACTCCGTCGCTGTTTGCCGCTTTGACCATGAAGCGGTATTTGCCTGCGGGGAGGTTGTTGTAGGAGGCCGTGCGGTTGCCGCCGTTGCTGAGCACCCAATCCCTGTCGTATCCCTCCAGCTTATGGGCATAAAGGTTGCGGGCGGGATCGTTGAAATGGAGCCCCACGAACTCAAAGGTAAAATTGTTCTGGTTATGTCGCAGGGTTATCTCGCGGGTTTCAAATATCGACCGGTCGAGGATGACATTTGCGCCCACTTTTTGCCCTACGGCCACCTCCCTGTTGAATATGCTCAGACGATTGATGGCGGTCTTTGGCGTATATGGGTTATCGGTTATCTCCTCGGGGCGGAAGTATGTAATGCCGTTTATCGTGCCGAGCCATATCGTGCCGTCGGTATCCATGAATATTCTCTCGGTCAAGCCGTTGCTCGACAGGCCGTCGCTGCTGTAATATGTCTTGACCGAGCTGTCCGAGGGGTTGAAACGCACCAGCCCGATGCTTGTGTTGAGCCATATTTCGCCGCTAAGGTCTTCGAGAATTCCCAATATTTTGTCGTTGTCGAGCCTTTCCACGCCGCGATAGCTCTGCACCGAAGGCTTGCCGTCGTTGTCGAAACGAATAGAGTTCAGCCCCGAGTCGGTGCCCACCCAAACCGTTCCGTCGCGCCCTTTTACCACCGACCACACATGATTGCTGGTAAGTTGCTGTCCCTCGGGCCCTGCGGCATGAAATCGATTGTCGGCAAGGACGTTGCCATGAGCGTCGGCATCGAGCATAAAGAGTCCAAAGTCGCGCGAGCATATCCATATCCTGCATTTGTCCTTTTGGCAATAGACGTTCACATAGCCCGCATCGACGTTGGAAAGCCTGAATTCGGGCAGAAAAATGAATTTTGGTTGACGGCTGCCCGGCGAGGAGATGTGCAGGATGCCATTGCAGCAACCGACCCAGATGTTGCCGAAAACATCTTCGTCGAGCGAACGCATCGATCCATCGTCCCTGATCTCAGCAGGAAAGCCCGGTAAGGAGAGCATATCGACCGCCTCGCTCGCAGGACGACCTGCCGCCACACGATAAAGTTCCTTGTCCGTGCACAACCACACATTGTGGGCGCGATCCTCCGCCAGCCCCGTCACCTCCGAGCGTACGGGCGGCCCGGCCAGCCTGCGCAGGGAGGAGACGGAGCCCCCGAGCGAAAACACTTCCAGCCCTCTCTGGCGGGTATAGAGCCAGAGGCGGTCGTTGTGGTCGCGCAGGAAGGTTCTCACGAACGACCCGCCGTCGTTGCGCGAGTAGAACGCGCGGTAGAAACGTTTGGCATGAAGATTGACCACTCCCACTCCGCTGTTGCCGGTGCCGATCCACAGGTTCTGCATGTCGTCAAGGAACAGATTGCGCACTATGGCATTATAGATGAACTGGTCGTCGTCGAAGATCATCGGAGTTACCGCAAATCCCGTCCCGTCGCGGCGCAATTCAAACAAACCGTCATTTTCGGTGGCAAGGATGAACCTGCCGCTGTCGAGCCTGAGCACAGATCTTACATTTCTGAACGACTTTCCGTGCCAACGGATCTCGCTCATCCCGTTCCCATTGTTGCCCCACAGGAAAAGACCTCCGGCAGTACCGATCCACATGACGTCCCTCTCTCCCGGCTCAATGAAATTAACCTGATGCTGGCCGGCGTGATCCATGAAGCGATATTCGCTCCATCCGCCCTCTTCGAGCCGCGGCAATACCCATGTGCCGTGCATTGTTCCTATGAAAAGGTCGCCATAGCCGTTCTGCGACACTTTACGTATATTGGCCGGAGTAAATCCGTTTCTGTCCATCCTTTTGGCCGAAAGTTTCCTTTTGCCGTCATACGATGCCAGATAAAGGCCATTGGCGGTACCGAGCCAAAAAGACCCGTCGCCGTTCTCGCATATCGAATATATGTTGTTGTCCGACGGACTGCTGCCGATGCCGAAGTTGGTGAAATTCTCCATGTAATGATCATAGAGGCTGAGCCCTCCTCCCTCGGTGGCGGCCCACAGACGGAGCGAAGAGTCGAGAAAGACCAGCAGGATGCGATTGTCGCCTATCGAGGCCGGATCCTGAGGGTCGTGTCGGAAAACCCGGCAATTGTAGCCGTCATAACGGTGCAGGCCGTTGTAGGTGGCTATCCAGATGAAACCATAGCGATCCTGGGTCACCGAAGTTACATCGTGCTGCGCCAGCCCCTCGTTGAGCGACTTTATCTCAAGCCTGTACGAAAAGCCGGACGGATCAATGACGGCCTGTGCATTCACCCCGACAGGGAGCGATTGCAGCAGCAGGCCAAGCAAAAGCGGATATATTTTCATATGATACATTATCGGTCAAAACAGTCAACAACCTGAGCTGTGCCAGGGGCGGCCTGCGTTATACAAATATACATTTTTATGCGACCCGGATGACGATACGGCAGAAAATGTTACACCGGGAGAAATTAATGATACGCAAAACATAATCGCATCAGGCCGGAAATTATGCCGGATTACGTGTATGGACTATATTTGCAAAAATAACACGATCATGAGTATCCGAAAAATATTTATTACGGCAATAGCCGCCGGAGCCATAGTAGAGGCAGCCGGACAAACGGGCGCAGGAAGCTATCATCCGTCGTGGTTCCGCACTCCGAGGATGGCGCCCATTACCGAAGTGCGCACATCCAAAACCATCGATGTTACCGCTTTAGGCGCCAAACCCGACGACGGCAAGGATGATCACCGCGCCATAGAGCGAGCCATAGAGCAAATGATGCAGGCCAAAAATGGGGTCAAACTCTACTTTCCCAAAGGAAGATACGACATAACTCCCCCCTCGGGCAAAGAGAGCCACTGCTTCACCGTCGCCGGATGCAGCGATTTTTTGATAATGGCAGATGGCGCCCAGATCGTGATACACGACCCCGCCAAGGGTTTTCTCCGTATGCAGGATTGCCGTCGGGGAATAATAAAAGGCTTCGGCGTAGACTACTCTCCGCTGCCATATACCCAGGGAGTGATAACCATGGTCGACCAAAAAGAGAACATCTTCGAGGTGAAGATCGACGAAGGTTATCCCTCGCCGCTCGACGGCAATTTTGCAGAGGCTCCGACACGGTGGGCTTCGGTGTTGACCGACAACGGCGGGGTGATAACGCTCAAACGCGGCGGCCCCAACCTCGTTCCGGCCCAGAGCATCTCTGAGGGAAGCGACAAAGGGGTGTTCCGCATAAAAACCTCTGCTGCAGCGGCCAACGGCATTGCCCGGGGCGACCTGTACGCACTGATCGCCCGCTATAACGGCCGCCCGGCATTCAGTACCCTGCGTTGCCGGCAGGTTACGCTCATGGAAAACACCTGTTATGCAGGCCCTGCCGGAGGCTTCGCCATAGGAGGCTCTTCCGAGATAGGCATAATCCGCTGCAACGTGCTGCGCAAACCGGGCCGCTATATCAGCCAAAACGCCGACTGCGTACATGTTACTCCCGGAGCCATAGGCCCCTGGATAGAAGGATGCGTTTTTGAAGGGCAGATGGACGACGCCATAAACCTCAAAACCGAGATGGTAAACATCATCGAGGCACGGGGCCCGGACAGATTCCTGGTAACCGGCGCCGTAGAGGAGGGCGACTCGCTCTCGCTCTTCAATCCGCGCGAAGGAGTTCTCATTGGGCGGTGTGTGGTAACGTCGGCCGTGAAGGAAAAAGCAGGCGCCGAGATAAGGGTAAGTCAAAAATTCGAGGGGATCAGGGCTGGCGCCAAAGACAGGCAGGCCGACATGTTCTTCAACGACAACCGCTCAAACGAAAGTTTCGTCATCAGGGGCAACTCATTTCGTCTTTCGCGCCGTTACGGCATGTTGATACAGGCCACCCACGGCACAATAGACGGCAACACGTTCCAAAGCACCAGCACCGGAGCCATAACATTGCAGAATTCCGCCTCATGGCCCGAAGGTTTCGTCCCCCGCAATGTCCATATCGCCGGAAACACTATCATCGACTGCGGTTTCGACACCTCGTACGGCCGCGAGACTCCGCCCGCCCCCATTATCGTACGCACCACAACCGTCAATTCGGGGGTAAAAGCATCCTGGCGGGGGGTTACGGGCATAGTAATCGAGAACAATGTCATCGACAGCAACAGCGCGTACTGCATCTCCCTTTCGGGAACGTCCGGGATCGTCATTCGCAACAACGAAATGATCCGGAAAGGGCCGCAGAGCATATTCCGGGAAAATTCGGACAACGTGATAATAGAATAACGATGGCTCAACATTTGAAACTGCTCACTGCGGCCTTGCTGCCCGCCACGCTGGCTGGTTCCGCAACAGTTGCGACAGCCGCACCGGCGCAGAAGAAAAAACCCAACCTTGTCTTCGTTTTTGCCGACCAGTGGCGCAAGCATGCTTTGGGCTACAGGGGAGAAGACCCGGTGCTGACCCCAAATCTCGACAGTTTCGCTTCGTGGGCCTTCTCGTTCGACAACGCCGTGGCCTGCCGTCCCGTTTCGGGCCCCGACCGCGCCTGCCTCATGACGGGTAAATACCCCATCAACAACGGGGTCTTTGCCAATAGCGTGCCATTGGCTCCCGACGAGCAGACCCTCGGCGATCTCTGCAAAAGCGCAGGCTACAAAACAGCCTTCATAGGCAAATGGCACCTCAACGGCGATGTCGACCAGGTGCTCGATCCCTCGCGCAGGCACGGATTCGACTTTTGGGTGCAGTCGGTAGGGCACCAGCCTTTCAACCAGCGTTACTATATCGGCGAGAGCAAGAATCCCGTATACATTAAGGACAAATGGGCTCCCACATATGAGACAGGGACGGCCATAGAGTACATTTCCAGAGTCAAGGATGGCGACGAGCCGTTCTGTGTGGTCCTCTCCTACAATCCGCCCCACACCAGCGGCAGCTCGGGCTTTGAAGATCGATACCAGCCCGGACAGCGTGTCGGCGGAGAGATAAAATATGGCTACGGCTACGGCGGCCCTCGCAGTTACGAGGCGCTCTACACCGGCAACGACTACGTCAAAAACCCCATCCGGGGCAATGTGATGCCCGTGGGCGCGGAGAGGGATGAAAGCGGCCTTGTGGTTCCGGGCTATTTCGGAGCCATCACGGCCATCGACAACGACTTCGGCGATCTGATGAAATATCTCCAGCAGAATGGTCTGCTGGAAAACACCATAATCCTCTTTACGGCCGACCATGGCGAGTCGATGGGTTCGCAGGGGCTGATGACCAAGGGGACATGGTTCGAGGAGTCGGCCGGAGTGCCTTTCATCATCGGCTGGAAAGGCAAGACCGCCTCAAAACGGGAGAAAGCCGTCTTCAACAGCATCGATGTCCTGCCAACCCTGATGGGTATGATGGATATTCGCGCCTCGCAGGATATGGACGGCGTCGACTTCTCTCCCATGTTGCTCGGCGGCAGTTTCAAGGCGCCCGAATATGCCATGCTTTCCTTCGACCTCGGAGGGGTTGCCGAGTTGAAAAGCCCCCGCTACTGGAGGGCTTTATATTCGGAGCGCTACACCTATGTCCTGTGCGGATTCAACGCCTATCGCAAATTTACAAAGAACGGCGAGGCGCTCTACGATCGCCTCAAAGACCCGATGCAGCTCTCCCCCATATTCCGCGGCAACGGACAGGACAGGCTCATGGACAAACTCAAGGGCGAACTGGCGGCGATGCTCCGATCCAAAGGCGACCCCTTCATGACCGACTACTGGCAGGTGGAGCATCCGGGATACCCCAAGTTGAACCGCCATACCATCTCGCTCGAGGAGATGAAGCAGAAGATAGAGAACGGCGAGATAGTACCCAACGGAGTGAAGAAAAAGCAACAAACCGCTCCGGCAAACAACAATAATAAAAAATGAGACACGTCCTGAAAATATTGATGCCAGCCATATCTCTGGTATTATGCTCGGTATGCCCGGCAGCCACCGTGCGGACAATAGAGATTCCGTTGCAGGCGGCTTTCTCGGCCGACGCCACCGAGGCGGTTCGCAAAGCCATTGCCGGAGCTCCGCGCGAGAATATACGCATAGTGTTCCCGAAGGGTGATTATCACTTCCGCCCCGACCATGCCTGCGGAAAATTTCACAATATCACCAACCACACCAGCGGCCACAAATACATAGCCCTCGATCTGGAAGCAATGCGCCATGTGGAGATCGACGGACAGGGTTCGCGCCTGCTGATGCACGGCACAATGCTCCCCATACTCATCAGCGGCTGCACGAATGTGGTCATACGCAACATCTCCATCGACTGGCCATCGCCCTTCACGGCGCAGGGCACGGTAACGGCAGTGGACATGGCCGGTCATACCTACGACCTTAAAATGCACTCCGAGGGTTTATCGTGGAAAGTAGAGGATGGCAGGCTGAAGTTTCCCGTCGACCAGGGATTCACCTACTCCTCGGCAGGGGAGAGCCTGCTGTTCGACCCGCGGACAGGAGAGCCTGTTTATGGGGCCGGCAACTTCGACCTGCACCGGCGGAGCGACGTGAGGGCCGAAAAACAACCCGACGGAACCATCCGCATCTGGGAGACGGCCAGACTGAAAACCCCGCCGCCCACAGGCTCGGTAATGACCTTCAAGGGCCCCATGGGCGAAAACCGTTACGCCCCGGCCATCCATTGCACAGGGTCGGAAGGAGTGCGGATCGAAAATGTGACCGTCAACCACGCTCTTGGCATGGGTTTCCTGGCCGAGAAGTCGAAAGACATCACCCTGAGCCGTTTCGATGTGGTGGTTCCTCCCGGCAGCGGGCGCATGGTCTCGGCCACGGCCGACGCCACTCATTTCTGCAACTGCCGCGGCGATGTGCTGGTGGAAAATTGCCGTTTTGAGAACATGCTCGACGACGGCACCAATGTGCACGGCACTTATCTTGAGATAGAACAGATCACCGGCGCGCGCAGCGTTGTGGCCACACTGAAACACTTCCAGCAGGCAGGCTTCATATTCGGCTCGCCGGGCGACCAGGTGTGGATGCTCTCGGCGCCATCGACCGAAAGGAGCAACCTCAATACGATAGCCTCATTTACCGCCATAAACGAGCTGTGCAGCGAGATCGTCTTCCTCAACGACCTTCCCAAGGGACTCAAGCCGGGCGATCTGATCGAGAACAAGACATGGAACACCTCCTCGTTCGTCCTCAGGAACTGTACTATCCGTAAGCATCGAGCGCGCAACATCGTGCTCAAAGCGCCGGGCAAGGTGGTGATCGAGAACAATCACCTGCAGTCGATGATGGCCTCGGTGCTGGTGCGGGGCGAGGCGAGCCAATGGTACGAATCGGGAGCATCGACAGATATTACCATTCGTGGCAACACTTTTGAAAATTGCGCACTTGGAGGTGGCAACCAGGCGGTAATAACGATACAGCCGCGCATAAACCGCCGTTTTGATCAGCGGCAGCCGTTCGACAGCAATATAACCATCGAGAGGAACCGCATAAACACGTTCGACAACATGATAGTAACCGCCTCCAATGTCGAAGGCCTCTCCATTAAGAACAATGACATAGCCGACAGTCGCTCCTTTGCCCCGTTCAACTCCAATGCCCCGCTTATCGACATCTCGCTATGCAGCGGCGTGATAATAGAGGGCAACAGCTACTCGGGCGGCAATTCCAGGCCTGTCAAAACAGATGCCGTCAGCGAAAAAGGAGCCAGAATATCAAATAACGACTGGAAGGCAAAGCAATGAAAAAGATCCTGTCATTAATTTTCGCCTTGTGCACACTGCAAGCCGCGGCAGAGGAATTTATACGCATGGAGCTGCCGGCGTCAGGCAACGGCATTGCCCAGGCTCAATACGAAAAGGATGGCAAGGCGTTCGCCATCTCCCGCACCACACTCTATGCGCTGCTTCCCGAGAAGTCGAAAGCCACCGGCCAGGCGGCAGTGATCTTCCCCGGCGGGGGCTACAGGCTTGTGGCTTTCGAGCACGAAGGTTTTGCCGTGGCACGCTGGCTGGTATCCAAGGGCATAGCTGCCATAGTGTCCTGTTATGCCCTGCCCAACGGCCACCCTCAGATACCACTTGAAGATGCAAAGGCAGCCATGAACCTTGTGCGCGAAAAGGCTGCGGCATGGAATATAGAGCCTTCCCGGGTGGGCGTGATAGGTTTCTCGGCGGGTGGGCACCTGGCTTCAACCATCGGCACACGTTTTGACGAGGCTTCACGTCCGGCTTTCATGGCGCTTTTTTATCCCAATATCTCATTTTTGAGCGAATATACACGCGAGGCTGCACGAACCACACTGCTCGGCCCGCAGGCCGACGATCCTCAGATGCTGAAGCTATATTCGGGCGAAATGCAGGTAACCGTCTCCACTCCGCCGGCCTTTATAGCCCTTTGCAACGACGACCGCACGGTCGACCCCGACCACAGTCTGCGTTTCTACCGGGCGCTCAAGGAGAACAAGGTTCCCTGCGAGATGCACATATTTCCCTCCGGCGGCCATGGCTGGGGCTTCAAACCCGAATTCAAATATCACGGCCAGATGCTCGAATTGCTCGAGCGGTGGCTGAAAGAGAGATGAAAATAATCAAAAAACAGTAATATGAAAAAATGCGCTCTTGTTCTGCCGACTCCGGCTCTGACAACATGCGGGAACGCCAAGACCCCCAAGGCAACGGTTAACCCCAACATCATAGTGATCCTGGCCGGGATCATCCCCTCGTTAGCCGCGGCGGCAGAGAAAACATCTGCGCCCGCGTCGAGACCCAACATACTCTTCTGCATAGCCGACGACGCCTCATACCACCACTTCGGGGCGGCGGGATGCCGGTGGGTCGACACTCCGGCATTCGACCGCGTTGCCAGCCATGGGCTCTTTTTTGCCAATTGTTACACCCCGAATGCCAAATCGGCTCCGTCGAGAGCCTGCATACTCACAGGCCGCTACTCATGGCAACTCAAGGAGGCCGGCAACCATATCTGCAACTTCCCTGCCGAATTCGGCGTATTCACCGAAACGCTCGCCTCCGGCGGCTATCTGGTGGCCTGCACAGGCAAAGGATGGGCGCCGGGCAATCCCGGCTCAATAAACGGCCGGCCGCGTCAACTTACGGGCGAGGCTTATCAGCAGCACAAGCTCAAGCCGCCAACCAAAGGGATCAGCAACAACGACTATTCGGCCAATTTTGCTCAGTTCCTCGACGAGTCGGGCGGCAAGCCGTGGTTCTTCTGGTTTGGCGGCACGGAGCCGCACCGCAGCTATGAATACGGCTCAGGCGTGGCAAAGGGCGGCCGCAAACCGGGCGACATCGACCATGTCCCGGCTTTCTGGCCCGACTGCGAACAGGTGCGCAACGACATGCTCGACTACGGATACGAAATAGAGTGGTTCGACAGCCATATAGGCCGCATGCTCGCCGAACTTGAGCGTCGCGACATGCTCCATAACACACTTGTGGTCATCACCTCCGACAACGGAATGCCATTCCCGCGCAGCAAAGCCAACAACTATGAGTTTTCGCACCACATGCCTCTTGCGGCAATGTGGCCTGACGGCGTAGCGAACCCGGGGCGCAGGATCGAGGATTTCGTGAGTTTTGTCGACTTTGCTCCCACCTTTCTCGAGGTGTGCGGCATCGGCAAAGGACAAAGCAATATGCAGCCCATAACGGGCCAAAGCATAATGCCCATATTGCGCAGCAGCAAAAACGGGCGTGTCGTAGCTTCGAGAGACCACATCCTGCTCGGTCGCGAAAGGGACGACTATGGCCGCCCGAATAACGAAGGCTATCCCATCCGCGCCATCATACGCGGGGAGCTGCTCTATATAAACAACCTCAAACCCGACCGCTGGCCCGCCGGAAACCCCGAAACGGGGTATCTCGACATCGACGGTTCGCCCACCAAGAGCGTGATACTGGAGATGAAACGCAGCGGCGAGAGCGGGTGGTTCTACCAAATGTCGATGGGCGTGCGCCCGTCCGAGGAGCTTTACGACCTTGCCGCCGACCCCGACTGCATTCGCGATCTGGCTCGGGATAAAGCCTATGCCGCCAGGAAAGAGGCTCTGCATAAAGAACTTTATGCCGCCTTAAAACGCCAGGGCGATCCGCGTACGGTGGGTGGAGGCGACGTTTTCGACAGCTATCCTTTCGATTCGCCCGACAAATGGAATTTCTACGAGAGAGTGGTCAGCGGAGAAGTGCAAGCCCCCTGGAAGCAGACCAGATGGGTT
This sequence comes from Bacteroidia bacterium, assembly GCA_025999315.1. GTDB lineage: Bacteria > Bacteroidota > Bacteroidia > Bacteroidales > Rikenellaceae > JAIRQC01. The sequence goes on from BNXD01000003.1 coordinate 43,037, forward strand.
GAACCTGCCGATTACGACGCCTTCAGGCCCTCAAAAACCGTGGCCAAATAGAGGCAGGCGCTTCACGGCAGTCCTGCGACACGGGAAGACACCCCGGCAACAATTAGGGCGTGTTAACATAAATCCGAATATCCCGATTTATGTTAACACGCCCTAAAAGTCCAAAGCCCGCTACCTGGCCACAGGAGTTTGCCGGTTTCGACAAGACAAGGGATAAATGCGAATTAACAGTTGAAAATTACATCTGATTATCAATGCCTTATCGTTTATCAATTTTTCTGTCATGTTACCCTGAGCGAAGTCGAAGGGTCTCGGCAATACTGCATGTCAGTCTTTTTTAGATGCTTCGACTTCGCTCAGCATGACAGGAGAGGTATAGATGGTTGCCTTCGGCTTACTCCTCGCGACTCGGCATAGCTCGAACAAGTTCGGCTCTGCCCTCGCTCGCAACGTCGGGAAGACTTCGCTCAGCATGACAGGAGAGGTATAGATGTTGCCTTCGGCTTACTCCTCGCGGCTCGGCATAGCTCGAACAAGTTCGACTCTGCCCTCGCTCGCAGCGTCGGGAAGACTTCGCTTGGCATGACATGGTAAATCTCAACTCTTAATTCGCATGATCAAAGTAAAAGGAGGCTCCGCGCCTCCTTTTACTTTGATCACTTTGACCGTTAATGAACGTCGCCCACGAGCCGGATGTCGTCGACTCGCAGAGCCTTGTTGTCCGAAGACTTGAGGTGTATTTTCAATCTCAGGTTCGCCACGGAGGGAATGACCGCCTGGGTCTTGTTTGTCAGCCATGTTGCAGAGGTGTCTTCCATGCCCAGGCCGTTCAGTCTGGCATATGGCAATTCGATCCACTGCTCGCCATTGATGCTGTAGAAGACCATGATGTCCGACTTGAGGTAAGAGGTCATTCTGTGTCCGCCGAATTCCAGATGGATATTCGTGGCGAAAGTGGTATTGAGCTTCGAGATGATGAACTCCATCTCGCCGTTTCCGCCCGCGTAAAGCATCCACGGACCGGATGCGCCGGGGTATGCACCCAGGTTGTTCTGAGCCGTTTCGTTCCGTATCTGGCCTCCACCGATCCTCGAATAAACCGCATTGGGCTGAGCGTATCTGATGTACGATGGGACGGAGTTGAACAGTTCGTCGGTGCCTATGCCGCCCATACTGCTGTTAGCCCCGACGTCCGGGCCGGGAATCCCGAAACTCTCGAAGTATATCGTAACCCCGTTGCCGCCCTCTATGACCTCTCCGTCGGCATATATCTTTCTGGTGGGATCGTTCTGGTCGGCAGGCAGGCCGGTGATCATGAAGCGGACCTTGCCGAATGTGGTTGCCGTGCCGGTTACCGGTATCTGTATGCTGCCGCCCGACTCGCTGAATACCAAGCCATCCGCCACGTCGGCCGCAAGACCGTCTCCACCGGGGAAGTTCGGATCGTCGTCCACCCTGACGGCAGATATTCCATTGTGAACGGCAGGTGCATCGCCAGCCATGTAGGGGACGATCAGTTTTATTCCGCTGGCCGGTATCGTGCTCTTCAGCAAGCCCTCGACAACGCCGTCCTTGAACATGAGGAAAGTGCCGAAATGCTCTGAAGAAGAAGTGAATCTGGAGCCCGCTACGGTCGTTGCCACCGCCATGAATTCATAGACGGTATTGGGCAGCAGGTCGGTAAGGTCGGTAAGGAATGTGCTTGTGGTCGTGGAAGAGACGGCATATTTGAACTCCCCGTCGCCGTTAGCGCGATATAAAATGCCGCATTCGGCGATGCTGGCAGCAGCGCTATAGACACCATAATTATGCGAAGCAGAGATAGTGGCGCTCCTCTGCGTCATGACCACGGGTATCGGATCGACCGTTACGTCCATCACACCTTCCTGCCTGACGGCGATCGACATTTTGGAAGGATAGAGCCGTTTGGTGGTAAACTCGAGAAAATAGCCCCTGTCGAGAGGATAATTGCTCGTTGTCGCGCTCAGGGTGATCCTGGTCGTTCCTTTTCCGGAGGTGGGACTCACCGTAAGCCAGCCGTCGGGGACTCCGGTAGAAAAAGTCGCTGTCGTTTTCTCAAACTCCCACTCGTCGTCGGTTTGGATGACGAACGAACTTTCGGTCTGGTCGTATGCCATCCTGACTTCGCCCCCGCCCTCGAACGTCAACTGATATTCGGGAAGAGGTATCTCGTCTCCCTTGCAACCCGACATTCCTGTCCATGCGATCAGACAGAAGAGAGTTGTGCGGACGCATAAAAAAAAATTTCGATCCATGATATGTCAGTATTTGCGTTAGGTTCTCAAATCGGAATGAACGCGGCCTCTATGGCCGGAATATGCTGTGTTGCGGGTAGTTTGCCGACCTCCGGAAAAAGCGCCGAGGGGTTTACATCAACCGGATCCATCGACGGATTGACGATCACCACCAGTTTGTCGAACCGGCGCGCCACCACATCGGGGGCATTGTAAAGCCGCAGGGAATTTATCTCGACGCCTCCGTTGCCCTGTATCTCGACCTGAATATTCTGCACTCCGGCCTCGACCCGGCGGAAATAGTAGGAGACGTCTTCCGCACTGTGAGTGGAGATCATGCCGTATATTGAGGTAAAGTAGTTGTTGTGGAAGGCGCCTTCGCCGTAATCGGGCAGTTTTTCGGGGCGCAGCCACACCATGCGCGGAACGTAATGCTCTTTGGTGAACCCGTCAAGGGGATCCGTCGCCCGGGCGTTCATAAAAAATGTGAGTTCTCCGGCCGGAAGAGCGATCCCGTCGATAGTGAATTTAAGGTTCCGCTCCTTATTGCCGGCTTTGGCCGTTATCAATATTTTTCCATCCCTTACCGCAACCTCGCAGTTCTGGCCGGTCATACGGCCGGCGAGAGTGGCGTTGTCCATGGTCAGCATCTCTTTGGTGGTGGTCGCATACCTGACCAGAGGGCCGTTCACCATGCCCATCGAACCGGGTTTCTCGAACTGTGCGGGCATGAACGAACGATCCTGCGGCATGGTCACACAGGCCTCCAGACAACTTGCCATCGCTGTCGCGAAACGGCGCATGCGTGGGGCGTCCTTTTCGTCCTGTGCGCCCATCTTGAGCACCACGTAACGGTAATCCCATCGGGTCTTGTTGTTCCGTTTCCAATACAGATGAGTGTTTATCGTGCGTGAAATTCCGCGCCACATGTCGTCGTGCTGCACCAACCCCTCGGACTCCATTCCGTTCATAATTCCCAACGCCTGCTGGTTGGTGGGGTGGTGGGCGTCGCCCGAGAGGATGAAGTCGGGGCCTAATCGCTCGCGAAGGCGCGCCAGGAACTGCCAGTCGCCGCGACGCCACTGGTTCTGCTCGCCCACCCATCCGCCGTCGTTTTTCCCGTCATTGTCAGTGTCCCATTTCGCCCCACGCTCCGTAACATCGAAATAGTTGACGTCGAAAGCGATGCCCTCCACATTCTCCAGCGGGCCTTTGGGCGAGAGCCACTCCACGATCTCGTCGGCGAACACCTCCCATGCCTGCCGCCCGTTCCTGTCCCTGGGGCAGGCGAGCGAGAGATTGTAGAACCACATCACGTTATTTCCCCACAAACCGCCCGTAACGGGAGCCATGTAGGCCTTTCCTTCGCCGAAGTCAAGGGGTTTGGAGAAGAATTGGCCGCGCTCCAGGGTTACGGTGTTAGCCTTGTAATCTACCGCCGCGACGGTTGCATACTCCGATTCGTACCAGAGCTTGTTGCCCTTCTCGTCGAGCCTCACTATGATGACGTGCTGGGGAAGGTATGAGTAGGGCTTTTGGTCGCGTTTGATGTAGCCCTTAAGGGTGAATGACTTGGCATCCGCCACTTTTATGACATTGTCCGCGGCTTTCACTCCCGCGACGACCTTACTTCCCCCCTGATACACCCAGTGCCCGGGGAAGTATCGCTTGAGCACCTCGGGGAAGGCGGCAACCTGGCGCGCCTCGCCGTTCAGGTGCATCATCACCAGTTTTTCGGGATGCGCCGCCGCATATTTGTTGGCCCATTTGGAGGATTCCGTGTTGATGGGGATCTCTTCCAGGACGAGTTTGCGCATCAGCCCCGAGGCTTCCCCGAAAAATTCGCTCCACACCTCATAGTTTTTGTGTATGGGCTTCGACATTTCGCCGCGGAAAGCAAAATATTGCGGATAGACCCGCTTGAAAGCCTCTTTTTTCGACATGTCTCTGAAGGGCCCTTTCGTGAGATCGGCGGATATTAAAAGCCCTGCGGCAGCCATCGCCAGAATTGCGGGTATGGTTTTCTTCATACTACGTTGATTGATTATTTCTGTCTCCCATTAAACGGCGCCAGTTGGAAATTCACAATACAAATATAATGTTTAGCCCGGATGTTTAATGCCGGAGAGGTAACTCATACGAACGCTTTTGTAACATTGCGGCGATTTTTCGGACGGAAGGGCAAAACACCGGGATTAATCGCATTTATGTTACATGGGCAATCTTTTGCGTTACCACACCGACAACAAATCTCGCAACAAGAGATTACATTTGTAATAGCCTAAAACCACGACCTTGCCCGAAATCCATGAGCGATGAATACAAACTCTGACTTTCGTATCGATCTCATTCGATTTTCGCTATTGGCCTGCACCTTTGTGCTGGCAGGATGCAGCAGCGGGAATAAACTCGATACAGGCGACGCGGGCGAGCCATGGAAGGACTTTGCGCAGAAAGATGCGTTCAAGAGAGTATATCCGCAATATTTCGCCTTCCGCGGCGAGATGTCCAATCCGCTGCACGCAAGCTATGAGGCGTGGAGCGACTATTTCTACGAGACGTCGGGATTCATTCGCAAGCTCGTATATGACGAGGTATCCATAAAAGAGCCTTCACGGGAGTGGGCCAACCGCTATGCGCAGGAGCATCCCGAAAAATTGCTGATGATGCACCTCAACGGCGAGGCGCGCCGCATCGACGACCATGAGGATGTTCTGGAGCGCTATTTCCCCGGCCACTGGATCCACCTGAACGGATGCGCCGTCGCCGACGACCTGAGCCAAACGGACGCCACGATAAAACTCTCCGCCACCGGCAATATAAACAATATATTTTCCGCCACCGGTTACAACGTCAACGACGATCTCAAATTGCCGCATCAGATCGTTATAGTTCGCACGGACGAGAGCGGCGAGAAGCTGTGGTACGAATCGGAGTATGCCGAAATAGTCGGCGTGAACAACTCCGCCAAAACCATTACGGTCGTGCGAGGGCTCCATAATACCACCCCGCTAAGTTATACCGGCGGGAAAGCCTGTGTAGCCCCCCTGTCGGCCGCTTTCTGGGAGACGAAAATGATGTGGCATTACAACATGTCCTCGGCATGCCCCCGCGACAGAGACGGCAAACAGGCCTGGCAGCTGGTTGCGGACGAGATAGCGGGCTGGTTCAAGCCCGAGGGCATTCTGCACAACGTTCAGGGGATCGCCTTCGACGTAAACAATTTCGATGTCTCCTCCAGGGGGCGCTGGGATGTCGATAACGACGGGGTTGCAGACCAGGGATGGATTGACGGGAATAACGTCTGGAGAGAAGGGGACTGGAATTTTTTTACGCGGTTACGCGATCATATGGGGCCAAATTTCATCCTGACCGGCGACGCCCAGCACTCCTCCAACCAGCAGGCGGTGGGGATCATGAACGGCATGGAGTCCGAGGGGCTCGTCCAGTGGAACGACATGTGGCGCGGTTTTTCCCGTGCCGTCAATACCCATATATATTGGAAGGATATAAACAATACCCCTTACGACTACCGCTACGTGGTTCTCAAGCTCAACGGCCCCGACGAACTCCGACCCATGCAGATGCGCCGTTTCGGGGCGGCCATGGCGTGTACGCTGGAGGCTTTCGTAACAAGCGACGGCAACCGTGACTTCATTCCTGCCGCCTTTCGCGCCTCCGGTTCGCTGGGCTATGTGAACGGAGCGATAGTCCGTGAGGTGAAGCTCCACCCGGAGCTTGTGAATAAGCCGGTTACGGCCCTTTTGCCGCAAATGGAAGGGGTCAACTGCGCGGTTTCCGCCTTGAACGGCAAACTGGCGGTGCGCCCCAATCCAGGGATCGTAGACCATGACATGAGATTCAGGATCAAGAATATCGATCTTCCGGGCGGCGACATCACCTTCTTTATGAGCGCCCGCGCGACAGACCCGCTGGAGGGATTTTCGACAAACGACCTGGTGCCGCGCATAATATGGCTCAAAATTCCCGACCTGCCCGATTATGGCGAGGGCAACAGTCGCAATTCCCTGTTCACGGAGTTGTACGGCATGACGGGGACTCACCGCACCGAAGAGATGTCCTACTTTTTTCGCAGGGTTCCCGCCGGGGTGCAGGACATTGAAGTTACCATACAGGGTCTGGGTGAGATGGAAATATCCTCTTTTAGCATGTATAACGCGCCGGACGTCGTGGCTCGAAGATTCGACAACGGGGTCATAGTGTCGAACCCGGCCGAACATTCCGTTACGGTCGGGGTGGCTTCGCTGTTCCCCGGTGTGGCCGGCCTGCCCGGGAGCGTCGAAATTCCGGGAATTGATGCAATGTTCTTCAAACTGAAATAAACGACCGCAAAATGGTTAAAACTTTACTGTTATGATCATCCGCTTTCCTTGCAAGGCCATAGCGGCTTTAATGCTGTTGCTTGCGACAGTTGCCGGATGCAAAAAAGACGATGTTGCCCGGACGGCCGATCTGACCCTGTCGGAAGCGAGGTTCATTGTCGATCACCAGGGCGCCGTGAAGACATTCCGGATCGAGACGGACGGAGACTGGAGCGTATTCACTCTGATGACATTGGACAACAACCCCGAATCGGACTGGATAGACATTGAGCCTCGCTCGGGGCGCGGGAATGCCATGCTGACGGTGATGATCGCTCCCAACACCCTGAACCGCGACAGGGAGCTCTTTATCGAGATCTCGACCAGCAACGGAATCACGCCCACCATCCTGCCCGTCTCGGTCATGCAGGAGGGAACTCTTGGCATCACGACCAACCCCGAACCTGTCGGCATCCTGAACAGGGAGGCGACACTGGGCGGCAAATGGATCTATGACTACAAAGAGATGGTCGCCGAGGCAGGAATAGAGTACCGGCACGGATCTTCGTCCGACTATATCCGCGTACCTGCGGGTGAAATAACCACACAGGAGTTTCATGTGGCGATACCCGATCTGGAGTATTGGGACAACTACTATTACAGGGCATACGCCGTAAGAGCAAGCGGGGAGGTCGTTTTCGGAGATGTGGCGCAATTCAGCATAATTCCCAAAACCACCTATGGGACCATCGCCGTGGAGGGCATATTGAAGAGCACGATAGCCGCGAGCGGGGTGAAGATAAAAATACCTTACTACCTGGGCAAGGATACCGGGCCGCGCACCGTTTCGGCTACATGTTCCGAGCCATCGCTGACCGTTGCAGGCAAGCAGGTTACCATCGACGGCGACGGGACGGTCTGGCTCGACGTCGCGGGCACCCCTCCCGACAAATATATTGAGGGCGACGACAGGGCGCGCCTGCTCGGACTTCAGGATCACCTCGGGGAGGTTATGACACGCCCCTATGAGGTAACCTTTACGATCCACGGACTGGAGGACGAAGCCAAACCCGACAATCCGTTTACCGTTAACGCCACGGTGATCCGCGGAGGCGCCGGGATCATCCTCTATGGCGAAGATTTCGGAAAGCTGAGATCCGATTTCGCATCGGTCGGCAACAAATGGGGCGATTCATGGTTCTCCTATTATTATCAGTTGCCATGGGACGACCCTTCGGGGAAGGGAGTGGTATATTCAAAGTCGAGCCCTACCGGCCCGGAAACCAACCTCATGATCAGGTATGAAGACACCTCCTACTCTGCTCCGTACGACTTGTGGGCGCAAGCGGGAAGTGCATTGGCTCCGAGGATCATGGAATTCACAATATCGAACCTCAATTTCGAGCACGCCGACAATCTGCACATGTCATTCACCTCGAGGAGGAATGGAAACGCCTCAAATGAGAAATATACATGGGCGCAAGCCGTCAAACTCTATTACAGCACCGATAACGGCCTGAACTGGACACAATTAACACACGACCGGGCAGAATCGGCATGGACCGTTAAGACAAAAACGAACGTTACTGCTCCGATTCCGGCCGTGGCGAATCTGGCGATCAGGTTCTCCTTCAGCTTCGAGACGCAGGTCTCGAGTTATGACGATATGATCATAACGGGGGATGTTCTGTAAGGCAAACTTCCGGCCGGCGGCAAACCTCCGCCATGAAGGGCTCCGCCGGCCGGAAGTTTTTCAGCGACACCAGGATAACGATTAAAATAACCTAATATACCTCTGCGAATATGACTCTGAAACTACGTTTATCTTTCTGCGTGATCTTAATGATTTTGAGTAGCGGTTATGCCCGAGCGCAGATCGCTATCGGAGGGAAAGTCGTCACCACATCGGACGGCGCCCCGCTCATCGGAGCGACCATAATGGAAAAAGGCACCAACAACGGCGCCATTACGCAAGCAGACGGGACATTCAAGCTCAATGTCAAAAACCAAAACTCGATCATCGTAGCCTCCTATATCGGGTTTGAGAGCGCCGAAACCGTTGTCGGAAGCCAAAGATTATTGTCCATACAGCTTCATGACTTTGCCAGTATCGATGAGGTGGTTGTGATCGGCTACGGCACGATCGCAAGAAGCGATGCGACAGGAGCCCTGACCACCGTCTCGGGTCAGGATATTGTCGGCGCCAGAACAATATCTTTCAACGAAGCGCTCGCCGGACGCGCCGCGGGGGTTCTGGTCTCCGCCACGAGCGGCGAGCCCGGCGCGGGAGTAGATATAAAGATCCGCGGAGCCAGTTCCGTAAGCGGCGGGGTCGACCCCCTGTACGTCATAGACGGGGTGCCCTTCGACGGAGGAGTGGAAGTCGCCGGACGGCAGGGCAGTTCGAGCCTCAACCCGTTGGCGCTTATAAACCCGGCCGACATCCTTTCGATGGAGATACTCAAAGACGCATCCTCTACCGCCATTTACGGTTCGCGGGGCGCCAACGGCGTGATAATGATCACTACACGCTCGGGACAGTCGGGCAAGACCAGAGTAAGCTATTCTTTCGACATGGGCTGGAGTATGAGCCCGGTCAACGAGATCAGGGTGCTCAACAGTCGCGAATGGACGGAGTTTATGGCCAAACAGTATCCGACCCACTCCGGTAAATTTACCGACGGAGGGGCGATCAAGTACTATCCCGACGATCACAACTGGCAGAAGGAGCTTAGGCGTACGGCTCTCAGCCAGATACACAACATTTCGATCCGGGGCGGCGAGAAAAAGACGAACTACTCCCTCTCGGTGGGATATACCGATCGCCAGGGTACCATTATCAACAGCTCCATGGATCGCTCAACGGCCAAATTCAAGCTCAGTTCGGATATGAGCAGGATATTCAAGCTGGATGTCTCGGCACAGTACGCTCTTATGAATCAAAAAGGCGTGATGCAGGGCAACGGCGGAGTATTCGAGAAAATGCTCACCTTCCGCCCCACCAACTCCGATACTACCGACCCCGACGAGGACGAAGAGGGAGTGATCCAGAACAATCCGCTGCGCAATGCGGCCCTTGTCATCCAGAAGACCAAATCGAGCCGCATCCAGGGCGATGTAACCCTGACCGCCAATATTACAAAGGACCTGAAATTCGCAACCACACTCTCCACCTCGCGCACGGACAACAAATCGAAGAACTATTTCCCCTCTACCGTGAACACGGCAAAGACGGAGAACGGCCGTGTCAACCATGAGGCTCAATGGATTTCGCAATGGTACAGCAAAAATACGATGACCTATCGCAAGAAATTCAACCGCAATCACGACCTCACCCTGATGGGCTCCATAGACGTGCAGCAGAACGACATGGAGAAATTGTCCGCGACCACCAAAGACCTCTATCTGGAGACTCTGGGCGTAGACAACCTCGCTTTCGCCAATATAGTCAACACCCCGCTCAATGTGAAGAACCGCTCGAGGCTCCTGTCCTATGTTGCGCGCGCCACCTATAACTTCAAGAAGCCATGGGTCTTTATGGCCACCTTCCGCGCCGACGGCAGCTCCAAGTTCCCTCCGGGAAACAAGTTCGCCTACTTCTCTTCGGGCGGCGTGGCGTGGAAGATGCACGAGGAGAATTTCATCAAAGACCTGAACTTTTTCAACGAGCTCAAACTCAGGGCCAGTTATGGGCAAACCGGCAATCAGTCCATTGGCGCATACAGTTCGATCTCCAAATACGGAGTCCTCACATACAGTTTCGGGTCGGCGCCGGGAGTGGAGAGCGACAGGGAGTATGCGGGCATCTCTCTGACCACGCTGGGAAACGACAAATTGCGATGGGAAACGACCGACCAGGCGGACATCGGCATGGATATGGGCGTCTTTAACCGGAGGATCACCCTCGGGCTCGACTTCTATTACAAATATACCAAAGACCTGCTTATCACAGAACAGATCCCCTATGCGTCGGGTTTTGTGGATGCGGTCAGAAACATCGGCAACGTGCTCAATAAAGGCTGGGAGGTGACCGTCAGCTCGAGGAATATCACCAACAAACATTTCTCGTGGGCCACCGACTTCAATATCTCGCAGAACAGGAATGTCGTAAAAAGCATAGGTAACGGAGAGTATTATGCCGTAACATCGGCCGGCAACTACTCGGGCAATTACGTAAATATATTCTATGTGCGCAAAGGCTATCCCATCGGCGCGATATTCGGATACCAGACCGACGGCCTTTACCAGTATTACGACTTCAAGGAGTTTTACGACGCGCACGGCAAGTACATCGCCGACCCCGTGCGCCAGCTGGAGATATACAAAGAACACGTAAACAACGCCGGAGGGATAATCGCAGGCAAGGAATTCGTCCCGGTGAACGGAACCGTTACCCGTTTCGGCGAGAATCCATTCCCCGGAGCGCTCAAGCTCAAAGACACTTCGGGGCCGAACGGCGCGCCCGACAGAAACATAACGGCCGAGGAGGATCGCGTTTACCTGGGATGCAACGAACCCAAATTTTTCGGGGGGCTCAACAACCGGTTCTCCATTTATGATTTCGACATTACGCTGTTCGTCAATTTCTCATACGGCGGCAAGATATTCAATGCCAACTATGCCGGCCTGAGCGCCACGGCGGCAGGGAATAACCTGCTCAAAAAGATCGCCGACGGCAGATGGTGGCCCGACCGTCCGACAGATCAATACCCCATATTCAACGACAATACGGGCTATCCGCTCACCACCGACATGCAGATCGAAGATGCCTCTTTCCTCAAACTGAAAGACATCACGGTGGGCTACTCGCTGCCTGAAAAGCTTCTCTCCAGAGTGTCGATAAGCAGCATGAGGTTCTATGTCTCGCTGCAGAATATGTTCACATGGACCAACTACTCCTGGTACGACCCCGAATTTACGAATCGCAACCCGCTTACCTCCGCACTCGAGAGGTTCTCCTATCCGATGCCCAGAATCGTCG
>BNXD01000004.1 GCA_025999315.1 Bacteroidia bacterium
GGTGGAAACTGCCCGATATGCCAAAGTAGGTTACGCTCAGACAATCAACTGAAAAACAAACAATAATCAAACCCAAACCATGAAAAAAGCAATCATAATCATTGCCGTGCTCGTCATTGCCGGGCTCGGGGTCTATTTTGCGCTGAAATGTTGCAAATGCTGCAATAAATGCGACAAAAACGTAGCGGACGAGAGCGTTGTTGTGCTCTTCGACGGCACTTCGCTCGAGGGATGGCGCGGCTATGACCGCACCGACCTGCCCGCACGCTGGAGCATCGACGATGGGGCCCTCAAAATCAGTGGCTCAGGCGGCGGCGAGGCTCATGTGGCCGACGGCGGCGACATCATTTTCGACCGCAAGTTCAAAAATTTCGAGCTGTCGTTCGAGTGGAAGGTGGCCGATGGATCCAATTCGGGCGTATTCTATCTTGCACAAGAGGTTGAGGGACAGCCCATATACATCTCGGCCCCCGAGTATCAGGTGCTCGACAACATCGGACATCCCGATGCCAAACTGGGCATAGCCGGCAACCGCCAGTCGGCGTCGCTCTACGACATGATCGCCGCCGACCCGCAGAACGCCAAACCGGCAGGCGAGTGGAACACAGGCAAGATCATGGTCTACAAGGGCACGGTGGTTCACTATCAGAACGACGAAGCAGTGGTCGAGTATCACCTCTGGACTCCGCAGTGGCAGGAAATGCTCGACAACAGCAAGTTCAGCAAAGAAAAATGGCCCCTGGCATATGACCTGCTGCTCAACTGCGGCGGCCCCGAGCATGAGGGTTACATCGGCTTGCAGGACCACGGCGACGACGTGTGGTTCCGCAATATCAAGGTCAAGCTGCTCGATTAGAGCGCATTGACACACAAACAAGTGCCGTGTTAGCGCTAACCCCGAATTGACGAACAGACAAATGCAAAATCAGCGCTAACCTTGCATTGCATTAGAACGCCCCGGGCCGAAGTTATTTTGACAATAACTTCGGCCCGGTTGTTTTTCTGTGATTTTTACGGACGGCTCAGCGCTTCAAGCGGTTGCCTGCGGCTGCGGCTGCGGCTTCGCCCCACAGCCCACAGCCGTCTGCGGACCGCAACCGAGGGCGGGGTCGAACTTGCGTGGAGCCCTGCCGAGGCGCTTCTCGATGCTCGAAGTATGAACTTAAGATCGCTTGCGGGCTACGGGCCGAGGTAGCGCGAGGTAACCGACAAGCCGAGAGCCATCCGAGCCCAGCTCGGTAATGGCCAAGACGCTTCTCGACGAAAGAGCGAAGGCGATTGCGATTTTAATCGCAACTCTGCCGGGCGACGAGGAGAAAGGCGAAGGCAACCCCGAAAGCAATCATCTCTACTCCACATGTCATGCTGAGCGAAGTCGGACCGACGCTGTGAGCGAGGGCAGAGCCGAACTTGTTCGAGCTATGCCGAGTCGCGAGGAGGAAGCCGAAGGCAACCATCTCCGCCCATGTCATGCTGATCGTAGCGGAATGAAATGGAGCGAAGTAGAAGTATCTCAAAATGATCGATTTAACAACATTGCCGAGGCCCTTCACTTCGTTCAGGGTAACATGAAAAGGGCTTCGCTCAGGGTGACATGACATAAAAGCCGAACTCATAATATGTCATGCTGAGCAAAGTCTTCCCGGGCAGCGTTGCGAGGGCCGCAGACCGCTTGCGGGCTACGGCCGAGGTAGCGCGAGGAAGGCGAGCGTCTCTCTGCTCGCCAACTTCGCGGGCGTTCCTTTGCCCGCCAACTTCACGGGCAGTGTTGCGAGGGCCGCAGACCGCTTGCGGACTACGTCCGAGGTAGCGCGAGAAAGGTGAGTGTTGCTCTCGTCGGAAAAATCAGGGCGTGTTCACATAAATCGGGATATTCGGATTTAATGCTGTTGTGGATTGCTGCCAAGGCGCTTTGTCGAAGTAATACCGGTGGGTATTTCGAGGGGACGCGACGAAGACAGAAACCACAACAGTGTTGAAGACGGGTGTGCCGATCTATGCTAACACGCCATAACCAGCCTTCATTCAAACCATCATCCCCGGCTCTCCATGCTCGCACTGTCGGGGTTGATCATGTCGACCTCCTTCTCGAGTTCGCGCTCGGAGACCTCTGGTCTCTTACCGCGCGAACCCGGCGCGCCTTTGATCGATCTTTTTTGCGACCCACGGGCCTACAAAGCGACCGAACCACCTGCAGATGCACCTTCGGAAGCGTCGCCGGATGGACTTTGAACCTTTTTTTTGCAACTGCAACCGCTCATATCTTTTTTGCGTTTTGGTTATTAATAAAGATTTGTTAACTTTGTGGGCAATTTGTCGGCGGGGTGTAGCGCAGTCCGGTTAGCGCGCCAGCTTCGGGAGTTGGAGGCCGAAGGTTCGAATCCTTTCACCCCGACCATATTACAAAAGCCACAGTGTATGTGGCTTTTTTTTATGTCCGGTCATCGTCCTCCCGAGCCATCCCAGACAAGTCCATCCTCCGTTCTGCTCAGAATGTATCTCATCACGGAACCTGAAAACAACTTATATATTCGAGCACCTTTTCGGCCTGGAACGTGTCGACCATGCGCCACATCGCATTGTTGACGATAAAAAAATGGAATAGCTGCTCGTAATTCACCTCACTGCGCGCGGCGATGAGCTTGATTCGCTCCACGATCTCATTGTTGGTGATCTCCACTCCTTCGTTGAAGCCTATCTGACGGAGTATTATGATCAGTTTCATCCTGTCCGAAGCCTTTTTGCGCTCCGATTCGGTGATTTTTTTGCCCGCCTTGGCCGAATATCTCAACTCGACGTCCACCAACACATCCGGCATATCGATATGCGTCGAACGAAGCAGCCAATGGGAGGCCTCTTCCAACCGGGATTTACGGCCGGTGGAGCGCAGTTTCATATTGGCATAGTCGGGCAGGCTGATGTGCGGCGGCACGATAAATATCATGCGAAAACGCATGTATTCATCTTTTTTCAACTCGCGCTCGAGAGACTTGACCGCAATGGCGGTATCTATACCGCGCTCTATCATGGCTTTGAGGAACAACGGTCTGGTCCAGATAGCCAGAACGTCGAGCGTCAGCATGGGCATAAAATGCGCCTCCACCTCGCCGACAGGCGCCTGACCCGCCTTATGGCCGTTGAAAGCCCGCTTGAGGTACTTCTTGAGGCTCACATAGTAATCCCCACTCACCATCGACCATGGCGCGGTGACGGTCAATTCCCTCTCGTATTCACTGAGTTCTTTTATGATTGTTTCCATCGCAATGGTAATACATCAGCAAAAATCGAACCAAAACTGCCAAACCAGCCAACAAAAAGCCCACACCTTTCGGCATGGGCTTTGTTTTGTTTCGGCGCCACGGGTCAGGCAACCCTAAAGGGCGGCGGGACGGGTGGAGACACGGTCGAAGTAAGGGCTTTTGCCGGTGCAGCTCAGCGGGATAGCCATCACGGCGTGGCATCCTTCGACAAGACCCATCTTCAGGGCCGAGAGGCCGGCCGAGAACATCACGCGCGAGTCGACCCTGCAGTCGGCCGCCAAGGCGCACGCCGAGCCGACTGCTATGCCCATATCATTGGTGTTGAAGGCGCAAGGTATTGCGGGGTGGCCGTTTTTCCGCTCGCAGGTCTCAAAACCGCACATGCCGCAATCCATGCCGATCGGGGCTATGCGGGTGCCGATGAGCACCACGGCGTCCGAAGCCGCAACATTCTCGGCATCACGGTGAAAAAACATGCGCCCTAGCTCCTCGGCATAGACGTGCATCTTCTCGGCCAGACGGGCGACCTGGTCGCCTTCGAGGGTAACGATCTCAAGATTGTCAATCCCTTTGCCTTTGGGAGCGGTGCGCGCCGCGGCCATCATGGCCCGCGCCACGGAGAGGACATACTCTCTGCGGGAGGTGTTTTCGTTGATTATCATGTTGTTCTCTGATTTAAGCGAAATTCTACGGTTGTCGATACATTAGAACTGCTGTCTTTAATCTCTTTATCGGTTTATCTTTAATGAATATAAAGAGCGGCTCAGAACCAGCTTAAGTGATGCCATGCGAAAATACTAATTCCGACGCCGTTAGGCGAAGTTTACTGCGGCACGCAGACGCCAAGCCGAATGCCATCGAGCTTGCTCGAACCCTCTGCCGAGGCGCTTCTCGACGACCGAAACGGGAGCTTAAGGCTGCTTGCAGACTACGGCCTGCAATCGATAGCCTGTTTTTCGACTCCCCTCCCGCCTCCGGCAGCGGCTTTTAGCCGCTGCCGGGCGAGGGAGTCGGCAGTTTTGACAAGCAAAACTGCAAAATGAGAAGTATTGTCATTGCGGCTCGCAGAGCCGGGCAGCACGCAGCCGTCCACCGCCGTCTGCGGGCCGCCGATAAGACCCCAAACTCGGAAGGAACGTTTTTAAACCAACCTTTTCCAAGTGCACAACGGGTTATTTACACATTAAGTACTTTTGCAAATGTCGCTTAACACAAGCTACTTCTACCCCTCAAGTTTATCCATCACATAGCGGTCGATCGCCCGGGCTGCTGCACGTCCGGCGCCCATGGCAAGGATCACGGTGGCAGCGCCCGTTACGGCATCGCCCCCGGCAAAGATCCCTTCGCGCGAGGTGGCGCCATCATCGTCGGCGACGATCCCGCCCCAGCGTTGCGTCTGGAGACCGTTGGTGGTGGTGGCTATCAACGGGTTGGGCGATGTGCCGAGAGCCATCACCACCGTCTGGCACTCGATCTCGAATTCCGAGCCTTTGATCTCGACCGGCGAGCGGCGTCCCGAAGCGTCGGGCTCGCCCAGCTCCATACGCACGCAGCGTATCCCGCGCACCCATCCGCGCTCGTCGCCCAATATCTCCACCGGGTTGGTCAACATGCGAAACTCGATGCCCTCTTCGCCTGCATGATGCACCTCCTCGACGCGCGCAGGCAACTCGGCCTGAGAACGACGATAGACAATAACCGCCTCGGAACCAAGCCTTTTGGCGGTACGCACGGCATCCATGGCCACATTGCCGCCACCCACAACCACCACTCGCTCGCCGGTGTGGATCGGGGTGTCGTAGCCCTTGTCGTAGGCGCGCATGAGGTTGGCGCGCGTGAGGAACTCGTTGGCCGAGACCACGCCGTTGAGGTTCTCGCCCGGGATGCCCATAAACTTGGGCAGACCGGCTCCCGAACCGATGAAAACGGCGTCGAAGCCCTCCTGGTCGAGCAGTTCGTCGACCGTAACGGTGCGTCCGACAATGGTATCGGTATCGATCGTTACCCCCAGACGCCGGAGGCTCTCGATCTCGCAGGCCACCACCCGCTCCTTGGGCAGGCGGAACTCGGGGATGCCATATTGCAGCACCCCGCCCGCCTTGTGCAGCGCCTCGAAAATGGTCGCCGCATAGCCCAGGCGCGCCAGGTCGCTCGCGCAGGCCAATCCTGCCGGACCGCTGCCGACGATGGCCACACGGCGGCCATTGGGGGTGATCTGCGGGGGAGTTTTGTCGCCGTGGGCGATGTTCCAGTCGCCAACGAAACGCTCGAGCTTGCCGATGGTCACCGGTTCGCCCTTGATGCCGAGGATGCACGCCCCTTCGCACTGCGTCTCCTGGGGACACACGCGCCCGCACACCGACGGCAGCGAGCTGTCCTGCGCAATGATGTCCGCGGCGGCCTGAAAGTCGCCATCACGGACCTTCATTATGAAGTCGGGGATGCGGATCGAGACGGGGCAGTCGGCCACGCAGCGTGGATTTTTGCAGCCGAGGCAACGCGACGCCTCGAGCTGCGCCTCCCCCTGATCGTAACCGTAGCTGACCTCGTCGAAATTCGTAGCTCTGACTGCCGGATCCTGCTCGCGGACAGGTACTCTGGGTATTTTATTTGCCATTTTTCTAAATTGATTTTGCGATTTTAGCTGTCAAAAACTGCCGACTCTCTTGCCCGTGCAGCGGCTTCAGTCGGCGGGGACGGCTACTCTATTTGAGCCCGATGCGGCAGGTGTGATCCTTCTCGCGGACGGGGTCGAGGGCGGCCTGCTCGTGCGAGCGGTACATAGTCTGGCGGCGCATGGCCTCGTCGAAATCGATCTGGTGGGCGTCGAACTCGGGCCCGTCGACACACGCAAACCTCGTGCGACCGCCGACCGTTACCCGACACGCGCCGCACATCCCCGTGCCGTCCACCATGAGCGTGTTGAGGCTGGCGATGGTGGGGATATTGTACTCTTTGGTGGTCAGCGCCACAAATTTCATCATGATCATCGGCCCGATGGCCACCACCAGATCGTAACGTTTGCCCCGGTTGTCGACCAGATCACGGATAAGATCGGTGACCATCCCCCGGAAACCTTCGCTGCCGTCGTCGGTGGCAATGTAGACCTCGCTCGCCACGGCCGTCATCTCAGAGACCATGATCAGCAGATCGCGGTTCTTGGCCCCGATGATCACATCGGCATCGACACCCCTCTCGTGCAGCCACTTAACCTGAGGATAGACCGGGGCGGCGCCCAATCCTCCGGCCACGAACAGTATCCGGCGCGACTGCAGCTCCTGCTGCGGAATGTCAAGCAACTCCGAAGGACGCCCCAGGGGCCCGGCTACGTTGGCCAGATGGTCGCCCACCTCGAGGGCGTTGATCTTGCGGGTCGAGTGGCCGATGCCCTGGGTTACGATGGTCACCGTACCCCGAGCGGCGTCGTAGTCGGATATGGTGAGCGGTATGCGCTCGCCATGCTCGTCGGCGCGTACAATGACAAACTGCCCCGGCCGGGCCGCACGGGCCAGACGCGGCGCCTGGACATCCATCAACACGATGTCGGGCGCAAGGGTTCTTTTTTCCAGAATTTTGAACACAGGTTATCAGTTAGTGAGTTATCAGTTATGAGTTATGAGTTATCAGTTATGAGTTAATTATAGAAATGAATGTAACAATAACTCATAATTAATTGGCTAATTGACATTTGCCACCAGGCGAATCTCGCGCATGGGGCGGATCGGGTCGTTGACGATCAGCGTAACCGAGCCGATCACCCGTCCGCCCATCGTCCCTTCGGTGGGCAGGGTGATCGAAAAACGCACCGAGCGGCCCGGCTCGATGCGCGTCCCCTCGCGCAACGAGCCTGTGGTGCCGTTGCCATACTTCACGGCCCTGACTATCAGCGTCGAAGCTCCGACATTCTCGAGCGTGAAACTGTGCGAGAGCTTCTTGCCCGCCGAGGCGTCGCCGAAATGGAAAAACTGCGCGTCGAGTTTCGATTTGGGGGCCGAATCGATGCCCACGCCGTCGAAATTGTCCGTCGCCAACACCGTCGCCACAATGCCGTGACCGTTCTTGACCCCGTTGATGTAGATGTCGGGCTGGGCGCAAAGCACGCCCCACGCCGTGGTGCGGGTCAGATCGAAGGTGAGGGTAATGTCGGCCCTGCAACCAGCGCAAATCTTCGCCGGGGCAGCGATGCGAAACCACGCCGCGGCGTCGGGATCGGCCACTCTCAACTCGACGTCCCTGCGCGAGGTGTTCACACAGCCGATGACCATCGATTTGGCCTGCCCCTGCCCCACCCTGTCAAAGTTGAGGTAACCGGTGGTCAGGCGAAGACCCTGTTGCAACTCGAAGGGGTAATCGTCCTCGACGGTGCGCGGGCGGGGCGTCACCAAACCCTTGATCTTCAGCACGACGACATTTTTGCCGCCGCCGCTGACCACCGTTATGTCCCTGATGAACACGCCCGGACGGTCGCGCGGGTCGTAGGTAACCTCGATGGTCCCTTCCTTGCCGGGCATCACCGGCGCGCGCGAAAAAAACGGCACCGTACAACTGCAGGAGGCCTCCACCGACTCGACAACCACCGGCTGAGAGCCCGTGTTGGTGAAGGTGAAGGTGTGGCTCACCTTGCCCCTGACCTCCTGTATCGTGCCGAAATCCCACACAAGATCGTCGAAACGCAACAGCGAGCCGCCCCCCTGCCCCCATGCCGACAGGGTGAGAAACGACAAAAGTGCAATGAAGACCTTTTTCATGAGATGTTTATGTCGACTTTTTTTATTTTTCCCACAAAGATATTAATTTTGGAACACCAAACAGAGGCATGGCAGAGAAAAACGCATATTTTGTGAGCGGCATAGACACCGACGCCGGCAAGAGTTACGCCACGGGTTATCTGGCCCGTTTCTGGCGCGAACAGGGGCGGCGGGTGATCACCCAGAAATTTATCCAGACCGGTTGCCCGATCGATCGCCGGACCGGTTGCCACGCCATCTCGGAGGACATCGCCCTCCATCGCGCCATCATGGGGACAGGCTTGCTGCCCGAGGACACCGACCACACCACCTGCCCGATACGTCTGGGCTATCCCGCCTCGCCCGATCTGGCCGCCCGTCTCGAAGGTCGGCAGATCGACCTGTCGCAGGTCGACACCGCAACCGGAAGGCTGCTGCAGAGCTACGACGTGGTGTTGCTGGAGGGGGCGGGAGGGCTGATGGTCCCCGTCCGGGGGCTCTACACCTCGCTCGATTACATAGCCGAGCGAGGTCTGGAGGTGATCCTGGTCACCAACCCCCGCCTGGGGAGCATCAACCACACGATGCTCAGCCTCGAGGCGTGCCGCAGCCGGGGAGTCAGGGTGGCGATGACGCTCTACAACCTCCATCCCGAGACCTCGCCCCGGATCACTGCCGACACGCGAGAGGCGATCGCCGACTACCTCGCCCTGCACCACCCCGAGTGCAGGATGATGGATGTGCCGGTCATTGAAACAGATTGGTGATCAATTATTTGGCGCCAACCGAGCCCGGATAGAAAACGGCCGAGGCCGGCAATAGTAACTCATGTGAACCCTGGGCTGAAAATAATGTTTGATATTCAATGCTTTACGATAGTACGGCTTTATGCAAACAGAATATTATGTCACCCTGAGCGGAACGAGGAGATCGAAGGGTCTCAGCAATACTGCCGAATCTGTCATTTTGAGATGCTTCGCCTTCGCTCAGCATGACAAGGTAAAATTTCAACTGCTAATTCGCATAACTCATTAAAATCAGATAGTAAATCATGAGAAAAATTGCCGTTTTGTGTATGATCATGATGTTGAGCCTGACGCTCAGCGCCGGTCAGAAGGTTAAGAATGTGATATTTATGATCGGCGACGGCATGGGACTGGCCGCCGTAACAGCCGCCTGGATCGGCGAGGGTCAGCCGCTGGCCATGCAGAGGGCCACGGTGGGGGGATTTGTCGCCACATGGTCGGCTTCGGCGCGCGTAACCGACTCGGCTGCTGCGGCCACCGCTCTGGCCTGCGGCGTGAAGACCGCCAACGGCGTCATCGGGCAGACCCCCGACGGGCAAAGCGTCGAGTCGATCCTCACACGGGCCCACAAGGCCGGTTTGGCCACGGGGCTGGTCGACACCTACTCGATAACCGACGCCACTCCGGCGGGGTTCATCGCCCACGTGCGCTCGCGCAAGGATCAGGAGACGATCGCCGCACAGATAGCCGATTCGGGCATCGATGTCTTCATGGGCGGAGGCAGGCAGTTTTTCACCTCCCGCAAGGACGGACGCAACCTCGCCGCCGAGATGGAGGCCAAGGGCTACCGCATGACCGGCACTCTGGACGAAGCCCTGAGCTGCAAAAGACCCAGGCTGGGAGTGCTGGCGGCCGAGGGCGCGCTGGAGAAGGCCGACGCCGGGCGGGGCGACTATCTGGCCCGGGCCACCGAGAAGACGCTCGAGTTGCTGAAGGCCGCCTCGCGCAAAGGATTTTTCGTGATGATCGAGGGGTCGATGATCGACGGGGGCGGCCACGCCAACGACCTGAAGATGGTGGTCAGCGAGACGCTCGATTTCGACAGGGCGGTGGCGCGGGCGTTCGACTTTGCCGACCGCAATCCGGGGACGCTGGTGGTCGTTACGGCCGACCACGAGACCGGAGGGCTGACCATGCCCGCCGCCTCGAACGACAAGGAACAACATGCCCTGACCCCGGGGGTCGACTATCTCTTCTCGACCAAAGGCCACACCTGCACCATGGTGCCGCTGCTGGCCTACGGAGCCGGAGCTGAGGCGTTCGGGGGCATAAAGGACAACACCGACCTGCCCCGGATCATGGCCCGGCTGTTGGGGCTGAAGTGGTAGCCGGACACACAACAAAGCGCACAAAACGGGCGGGCTTTCCCGAAAAAGCCCGCCCGTTTTATGCGTGTTGCGTTTAATTGGCGGATCTCTTTATAAAAACCTGGGCCACAAGGTCGGTGATGCCGTAGACGATGAGCGTAACGCCGAAGACCGTCAGCATCGTCTCGAGCGAGCGTTGGGGGTTGACAACCATGATGATGCCCACGATGCCGATCAGCGCCGGCGAGAGGTAACGCCAGGGCGAGACCTTCATCCCGCGGCGCGAGAGTTGTATGAGTATGTAGATCTGGTCGGCGGCGGCGAAGATGAGCAGTATGCCCAGCACCATGACAAGTATCGACCTGAAGACGCCCGGCATGGCGACCAGCAGTATGCCGCCCACCAGGTAGAGCAGCCCTCCGATGGGAAAACCAAGCCCCACCTGTTTCTTTCCGCCGCGTTCGGAGTAGTAGACGATGGTCGCCACAAAGCCCGTCAGCAGCAGCAGCGCACCGATGATGACGATGATGTAGTCGGCTGTGAACGAAGGCCATACGACGAGCGCCAGTCCGAGCGCGATGCTCAGGACAGCCCGCCAGATGTAGGCGGACGAGAGAGTTTGATTGTTTTCCATAGCTGTTCGGGTTTGGAAATTGGAGTCTGTCGACCAAAATATATACTTGTTTCAGTGGCTCAAAAAATGTGCCAAAAAGGGAGTTGTGAGTCAGTTCAAAGGTAAAAAATATATCGGAGAAATTTTCGATCCGGTCGGTTTCGATGATTTTGTTCTGACGAGCTCCTGCGTGCATGACGAGCCATGTAATGGAGAAGCAGGCAAAAGCGCGAAAAACAGACCGGAAAGCACCCTGATTAAACGACCGGCTACCTCCCGGAAGAATTGGCCGTCGTATTGGTAACAAAACAGTCGGCATTGTCATTTTAAAAAATATTTTTCAACGCCCCGTTGTGCATTTTGAAGAGGTTGGTTTAAAGCGTTCTTTCTGAGGAAGAAGTCTTATCGGCGGCTCGCCGCCCGCCGCCCAGCAAACGCAGAGTGTGGCTGCGGCTGTGCCGGCCTTGCTTTGCAATGGCGAAAAACAGGCAATGTTTCACAATAAACCTTACGTTTAGTTCATGTTTCGAGGTCTTTTCAGCCGCTACGCGCGGGGCGGTCCTTTTTTATAAAAAGGACCAAACGACGCCAAGCCGAGTGCCATCCGAGCTCAGCTCGGAAATGGCTGAGGCGCGAATCGACGCTCGAAGCAGGAGCAGAGGCCGCTCGCGGACTATGCCCTGCAAGGAGGAGAAGGGCGGGCGTTCCTTTGCCCGCCAACAAGTAACAAACGCCCAGCGCAGCGGCTGGAAAGACCATGAAGGTGAACCAAACATGCGGTCTATTGACTTGACATTCGTGTTTTGTCAGAACACAGACCTTAAGTTTAGTTCACGTTCCGATGTATATTGAGACCGCTACGCGCGGGGCGGTCCTTTTTTATAAAAAGGACCAAAAACTTCCGGCTGTTCGCCTCGGCTACTCGCCTGGAGAAAATTGAGCTACGACGCCAAATCTCCGCCTTTTAGTCCCCACTTGGGGCCTAACGTCGTCAAACAAGTGGCGTCGCTTGACGCTCAATTTTCTCCGCTCGCTTAACGCCTCGGCTCAATGCCGGGGATGTTTCGCCGCTACGCGGCGATCAGGAAAGCGCGAAGCCCGGCCGCCGTTGCGAGGAGGCGTAAAGCGAGGCGCGGCAGTCGCGAGCGTCAAACGACGAGGGTTAAGGAACCCGAGGAGTAGCGAGCGACAGCGCCGAGGTTGCTTAGACTTCTCCGCCGAAGTTATTTGTGAGCTATTTTGGCCTCTGACAACTTGACGACGCGGAGCATAGCTCCAGCTATGCGACAAGGAGGCAAGGCAGGCAGAGGTCGAAATAGCCGCAAAGAACAAGAGCGGAGAAGTCTAAACAACCTCAACGTAGCCCCGCAGCACAGGTGGCGATTGTTGGCTCGCAAAAAGACGCTCGCCTTACTCCTCCTTGGCTTCGCCTTTCTCCTGATGTTGGCGGGCAAAGGAACGCCCGCCCTTCTCCTCCTTGCGAGGCATAGCCCGCGAGCGGTCTCTGCTCTCGCTTCGAGCGTCGATTCGCACCTCGGCAGAGTTTTCGAGCGAGCTCGACTCTGCGCTCGGTTTGTCGTCGATTGCAGGGCATAGTCCGCGAGCAGCCTCTGCTCCTGCTTCGAGCGTCGTTTGGTTCTTTTTATAAAAAAGAACCGCCCCGCGCGTAGCGGTCTCAGTAAACCTTGAACGATGAACCAAACTTAAGGTCAAAGCAAGAACGCTGCCTGTTTCTCGACTCCCCGCCCCCCCCCCAGCGGCTAAAGCCGCTGGGGGGCGAGGGAGTCGGCAGTTTTGGCAGGCAAAACTGCAAAATGAGAAGTATTGTCATTGCGGCTCGCAGAGCCGCGCACAGCCGTAGCCACACTCTGCGCTTGCTGGGCGGCGGGCCGCGGGCCGCCGATAAGACTTCTACCTCAGAAAGAACGCTTTTGACCAACCTCTTCAAAATGCACAACAGGTTTTTAACGCTAAAAAAATACCTTATGACAGCGGAAGAATATTTCAATAAAGGATATGAGTTCGCCAGCAATGGCGACTTCAACAGCGCTATTGAAAACTACAGCAAAGCCATTGAAATAGATCCAACCGATGCAATGGCATACAACAATCGCGGCAATGCAAAATCAGATTTGGGCGACAAAGAGGCAGCCATAGAAGATTATGACAAAGCCATTGAAATCAATCCAAACCTTGCAGAGGCATACAACAATCGCGGCGTTGCAAAATCAGATTTGGGCGACCATCGGGCAGCCATAGAAGATTATGACAAAGCCATTGAAATCAATCCAAACTATGCAGAGGCATACAACAATCGCGGCGTTGCAAAATCAGATTTGGGCGACTATCAGGCAGCCATTGAAGATTATGACAAAGCCATTGAAATCAATCCAAACTATGCAGAGGCATACAACAATCGCGGCGTTGCAAAATCAGATTTGGGCGATAAACAGGCAGCCATTGATGATTACAGCAAAGCCATTGAAATCAATCCAAACCTTGCAGAGGCATACAACAATCGCGGCAATGCAAAATCAGATTTGGGCGACCGTCGGGCAGCCATAGAAGATTACGACAAAGCCATTGAAATCAATCCAAACTTTGCAGAGGCATACTGTGGTCGCGGCGTTGCAAAATCAGATTTGGGCGACTATCAGGCAGCCATTGAAGATTATGACAAAGCCATTGAAATCAATCCAAACTTTGCAGAGGCATACTGTGGTCGCGGCGCTGCAAAATCAGATTTGGGCGAACAAAACGAGGCAATACAGGATTATTGCACTGTTCTTTATCTGCTGACAGAGCCGGGGAAAAGGCATAACCCGAATGAGAATCGTATGTTAAGAGATATTTGTTCAAAACTTACCGCCTATCCTCAGAATATTGTATATGCTTACGAAAACGGCGACTTCAACCCGGATAATGCGACATTGGAAACCGCCTATTCCGAAACGGCCGATTTTTACCTGTACTTGGAATACCTGCAGAAACAAGAGATCCCTAATTGCGATCTAATGAGTATTCAAGCCGCTGTATATTATCATCTTGGCGGCAATGTGCAGGCGTTTCGCATTTATAATCAGTTAAATATCAATTTCATGTCGGCGCAGGAAGCGTATTGTTACGCTTTGACCGCCAATGAGACCGGCTATCGTGATGCAACGGATATTCTGGATAACGCTATCGGCCATATAAGAAATAAAGCCGATAAAACAGACGAGGATCATTATTATTTGGGGCAACTTTATATGCTCGACGAGGATCAGGTGGCAGCAAAAGAAGAATTTGAGAGAAGTAAGAATTTTCCTTTCTCAAGGATAATGCATGGCTATTTGTCGAACAACGAACCGGACAGTGATTATTTTCCCGGGTTAAAACTTTCGGGGACGATAAACATTGAGGAATATGCCTTGTCGCAATTTCAGGATTATTTTCATTGCCAGGAATGTCTGCATTATATGGACCTGACACTGCCGACAGGTGATTTTGAAAAATTATTTTGGAAAGCATTTACCCTCGGCGCAGCAAATATAAATGCCATTTACGAAAGTTTGGGGAAGAACCGGGCGGCAAGTATAAAGCAAGACCTCATAGCGCAACTGCAAAATATTAAAAACGGATATAGTGATGGTGAGGCACAAGAGTTTAAGAAAAAAATAAACAAAAACAGCAGTGCATCAAGAGAAGGGTTAGAAAATTTTATAGTCAACAGGCGGACGTATGGGACCACTCCTGAAGAAGAGTTGGCTTTACATATCTACGAGAACAAAACAGACCAGGAACAGTTAATTGTCAATATTGTATATTCTTTTCTTACAGGCGAAATTACCTCCGAACAATACATGGATTTAATGTATTATTTCAGGCACAGGCAACTTGAACAATATAACAAGGCATTAAACAAACTTTTTAAATCTGCCATAACATTAATTCCAAACTCCGATACTGCTTTTGATCTAATTGATATTGCAGTGTCCTTGTATGAATTATTTGGACAGCATAACTATTCCGGCAGTATTCTGCCGTCAACGGGTGCACAAGATGACTATCAACTTTTTAGAGCCAACGAATGGAAGCAGATATTGGTTGATCATAATGCTAAAAATCGTGATGGCGCCGTTGAATTATCGGATTTTATCCCTGTCTACAACGGCACGCAGACAATATAAATAGCCATTAAACAGGCTCTTATCGTGTCTTGTGCACAACTGTCGCAAAAGGTCTGTTTTTCGATGGGATGCGATCCGTGATCGAGCTTTACCTCAATAATGGCCGTCGCACAAGCCACATTACTTATTTTTTAACAGACTCGAGGAGCCTGCGAGTCTGTTAAAATGTAAAAAATATTCTCGTATATTTGCATAATAAAAAACTTTAGAAATATGCGAAAAGCCAATATTCCCGTTGCGGCATGCATCGGTTCGGTCGTGGCTGCCTTCGGCGCATCGACATCGGCCGGGGCGGCCGCAACCCGGTCGGCAACTTCGTCGGCCCCGGCACAGCAGCAGCCCCAGCGTCCCAACATCCTGTGCGTAGTGTGCGAGGATATATGCCCCAACCTGGGCTGTTTCGGCGACCGGGTGGCCAAAACGCCCAACCTCGACGCCTTCTCGCGCGAGGCCATCCGCTACAACATGTACACCACCATCGGCGTGAGCGCCCCGAGCCGGTTCAGCCTCATCACCGGCCTCTATCCCAGCTCGTACGGGGCCAATCAGATGCGCGTATCGACCAAGGCTCCTGGCCTCGAGGCCAAGGGCATAGAGCCCTATCAGGTTACCCTGCCCGAGGGCATGGTCTGCTACACCGAGCTCATGCGCCGGGCGGGTTACTACTGCACCAACAACGCCAAGACCGACTATCAGTTCGCCCCTCCGCTCACGGCGTGGGACGAGTGCAGCAAGCAGGCCCATTGGCGCAACCGCCCCGAGGGTATGCCTTTTCTGGCCATCTTCAACCTCGATGTGACCCACGAGTCGCAGATATGGCAACGGGGCAATCTGCCGCTGCAGATCGATCCGGAAGATGTGGTTCTGCCGCCCTACTATCCCGACGATCCGGTGGTCAGACACGACGTGGCGGTCAACTACAGCAACATTTTCGAGATGGACCGGCAGGCGCAGAAGCTCTTCGACCAGGTGCGGGATGCGGGGTTGCTGGACAACACCATTATTATATGGTACAGCGATAACGGCGGCCCCCTGCCGCGCCGGAAACGCGAAGTGTACGAGAGCGGCGCCCTGGTGCCGTTCATGATCCGCCTGCCGGACGGCTATCGCAAGGGCGAGTATGAAAAGCGGCTGGTGATGTTCGCCGACATACCCGCCACGATCCTCTCGCTGGCGGGTATCGAGCCTCCCAAATACATGCAGGGGCGCGCTTTTCTGGGCCGCCATGCCGATCCTGCGCCTCGCAAGTATGTCTACGGGGCGCACGACCGCATGGACGAGCAGGTCGACAAGATCGGTTGTGTGAGAGATGCACGCTATCGCTACATTCGCAACTACATGCCCGAGCAGCCCGGTTATACGCCCAACCGTTATCGCCTGCAGATGCCCATGATGGTGCGCATGGCCGAGATGTACCGGCAGGGATTGCTCAACGAGGTGCAGAGTCGCTGGTTCACCGCACCGCGGCCCGAAGAGGAGTTCTACGACGTCGAGGCCGATCCCCACGAGATCAACAACCTGATCGGCGACCCAAAATACCGCAAACATATCGCGCGCCTGAAGGCCGAGTATGAGCGCTGGGTGGCCACCGACAACAAGGACTGGATGCGTCCCGAGATCGAGATACGCAACCGCATGTGGCCTGCAGGCACGCAGCCTGTCGTGGCCACCCCCACCCTGCGCCACACCGACCGGGGGATCGAGGCGACCTGCGAGACCCCCGGAGCATCGCTGGCCTACCAGATCAACGGCAAGGCGTGGGGGCGCGAGGGGCAATGGATGCTCTACTCGGGCCCCATCACCCTCTCCGAGGGAGACCAGTTGGCGGTGGTCGGGGTGCGCATAGGCTATCGCAACAGCAAACCGTCCAAGCCGTAGAGGCGGCCGACCCGGAGATCTGGGGTTAATTTTCACACATGTGTGAAAATTAACCCCAGATCCCTTTTGACTGCACCGTGAACGCTTTGGTACAAGATTTGCGTGCGATGCCTGTAGATCACTTAACCCAAACTTTTGAAGATCATGAAAAGAAACGTGGCAGCTTTTCGGCTCTGGCGGCGGTGATGCTGCTCGGCGGGTGCGCAACCACCAAGGTCGTCTCGTCGTGGAGCGCGGGTGGCGATCAGACCCAAACCACCAAAAGTATCTTTGTGGTGAGCCTGATGGGTGGCAAATATACCGGCATACAGCAGATGTTCGAGGACGATGTGGTCGCCACGCTGCAGAACAACGGCGTGAACGCAACCTCTTCGATAGCCAAATATGGTCCGGCGGCCTTCAACGGGATGAAACAGGAGGACATCCTCGCCAAGATCAGTAGCACGGGGAGCACTTCGGTGCCGATCGTCTCGTTGCTCGACAAGAAGAAGGACCTGGTGTGAAATCCCGGAACGGTCTACTATGGAGGCCCTCGAGCGTCAACTCGCTGTCCAACTGTTTTCAAAGGTGATCATCAAGGACATGCAGGGCAAAGGGATCATCGCGGGCAAGCAAAAACAGCCTCCCTCCTCCGACAAGACCACCATTGCAACTGCGCAACGGTGGCCTTGGTCATATAAGAAGATCGGTGGTGATGTAAAGATTAATGTTGCATTCGAGCCTCGTGGAGGCCAGCCCGGCCGCAATGATATTTTGACATATCGACGTGCTCGCGATAATGATTTTTGACCGACACTAAGAGTTAATCGCTAAAATCGTATCTTTGCATTGTGAGAAGGCCGGTTTTCATATTGTTCATAACGTTTCTGCTGTTGGCTGCAATGATGGCGAGGGGAGCTCGAAATGGTGATCTCCAGAGCGACGGCCAGCCCCCGTCCACGGCCTCGATGCCGGTGGAGCCTGCCATCCGGGCCCGTCCCGAGCCCGACTCTCTGCGTTCGCAGGAGCGCACCTACCGGCTATATGACACGATAGCCGCCCGGTCGCGAGACAACAGGATAGTCAAACTGCTCTACGACAACTTCTTTCGCCATGCCGACTCGACCATCAACCTCGGTCGGGTAGTCGACGAGGGGGCCGTCTACGAACGTTTCAAAGGCAAGCAAATTGCTTCGGTGACCATCATCCGCGAGGGGCTTTTTGCCGATCCGCGGACACAGATGGCGCGATGGGTCGGCCGCAAGCACGGCGTAACACGCCGGTGGGTCGTCCACAACTACCTGCTGTTCAAGATCGGCGACCAGATCGATCCCGCCGTGATGGTCAAGAGCAAACAGCTGCTCAAGGCGACCAACATAATCTACAAAACCTCGATCGACATCACGCCCACCGAGGCCGACACGATGATGGTCGACGTAACGGTCACCACTCACGACATGTTTTCGATCGGCCTCAATCTCGATCTCGACGTTGGGGGCCACTCCTACGTCGAGATCATCAAGGAGAGATTTTTGCGCACCGACCACCGGCTGACCGTGGGTGTCAGTTTCGCCAACAATCCGTGGCAGTATGGCGGCATGTCGGCGGGATACCGGCTGCCCAACATGCTGGGGAGTTTTTTCGACGGGGAGGTTTATGCTCAGAAGAATTTCGACACCAGAACGTTACGCGCCGGTCTGTCGCGGCAGATCATCCGTCCGACCGACTACGCCGGAGGCCTCTCCTGGGTCGATCAGCAGACGAAATGGTCGCTGATCTGCCAAGACTCGTCGATGGTCGTGGGTTTCAAAACTTTAGATGGCTGGATCGGAGGGTCTTACTATCTGCCGGGGCTCAAAAGCTCGCTCTTTGCGACTGTGCATTCATACCGAACCGACTGGTATCGACGTCTGAGAGTGGAGGCGGGGGTCAACCCCGGTTTTGCCGACGCGACACGCACCCTGATCGGCACGGGGCTCTATCGCGAGAAGTTCTATACCACCACACTCATCTATGGCTATGGCAATTACGAGTACATCACCTCGGGCTACAAGAGCGAGCTGGTGGGTGGATACAGTCGCGAAGAATTCGGGGGGCACTACTACATGGGGCTCGACCTGTCGGGCGCCAGCTTCCGCCGCAACGGCAGCTACATCGCAGGCATGGTGTCGCTGGGCACTTTCCGCGCGGACGACAAGAGTCGGCGGCAATGGAACCGCAGCTCTGTCGAGCTCAAGCTCAACTACTTCACGCCGTTGATACACGTCGGGCGCAACCATTTGCGCAACCTGACGCAGGTGGATTATACCCGCGGCTGGAATCGTATGACGGGGTGCGACGAGATGGTGCGTTTCACCGCGACGGACGGGCTGAGGGGCTTCAATCGCTACGTCGTAGGGCGCAACCGTCTGGTGATCAACAACGAGACGGTGGTATTCACCCGCTGGGCTCCTTACGGGTTCCGCATCGCCATGTTCGGTTATGAAGACCTGGGGCTGATCGGCGACCGGGCCGACATCTTTGCCAATCAATTTTTCGGCACGGTGGGCCTGGGCGTCCGCATCCATAACGATAGGCTGATCTTCCCCTCCGTACAGGTGCGCCTGGGGGCTTTTTTCGGCAAACCGGGGTGGATCACAGGCGATTGGGTCTCGCTGGGGACCCAGCAGAGCCTCCACGGATACCGTTTCATCCCCACCCCCGCCGACGTTGTGCCGTATAAATAATAATTGGGGGGGTGATGTAAAAAGTATGCTGCGATAATAAATTGATTACAAGGTGATAATATTGCTTTTCGGTCTCGAAGAGGCCGGCGGCCCATAGCCACGCTCTGCGCTTGTTGGGCGCAGGGCCGCCAAATGCCTCGCCTGCGGCTCGTGGCATCCCTTCGCTGGCTACGGCCACATTTCTATCCGATTGCAATAACATTACCATGAGCAATTTACACCAGCATCTTTTTTACGCTACCACCAATAATTGTCATACCATTTGCACATTCGATTTTAAACTATTATCTTTGTCGCATGGTTCTTTAGCTCAGTTGGTAGAGCACGACACTCTTAATGTTGGGGTCCTGGGTTCGAACCCCAGAGGGACCACTGAAAGCCGCTTGCAATTGACTGATTGTAAGCGGTTTTTTGCTTTCAGTCCGCGCGGCACAGACTGCCGGAGATAGTTTTGCAAACAGATAAAAACACGGCGTCATGAAAAAAACGTTGCCCCTTGTCGCCCTCTTCTCGCTGGCAGCCATCTGTGGCTGCAACAATATTGGCAATGTGGTGCGTCTGGTCTCGGCGGCCGCCAAGACGGCGCAGGTGTTCACCCTCAGCGACGAGCAGGTGGAGAGCTATACCCGGCAATTCCTCGAGCAGATGGACAGCGACAACATCCTCGCCCCCGACGACAGCCCTCAGGTTCGGCGGATAAACCGCATCACCAAAACTATAACCGGTCGCGAGGGCATCGACATCAAAATATACATCACCGACCAGGTCAACGCCTTTGCCTGCGCCGATGGCAGCCTGAGGATCTGTTCGGGGTTGATGGAGATCATGTCGGATGCCGAAATAGTTGGCGTAGTGGGACATGAGATCGGTCATGTGAAGTGTCGGCACATCTTCGAGTCGTTCAAAAACGCCCTGATGACCTCGGCGGCGCGCGATGCCGTCGGCTCGGCCGGAGGGACGGTCGCCGTGCTGTCCAATTCGGCGCTGGGCGATGTGGGTGAGGCGTTTCTCGGAGCGCGCTACTCGCAGAAGTACGAGTATGAGGCCGACGACTACGGCTATGACCTGCTCAGGAGCCACAATGTCAACCCCCGGGCGATGATCATGGCGCTGGAGAAGCTCAAATCGCTGGAAGATAGCGCCGGTGTGGATGGTTCGACCATGGGCCAACTCTTCTCGACCCACCCCGAACTGGAGGCGCGCATCAAAAAACTGCAGCGGCGCGCCACCGTCGACGCCGTCCCGCGCCCGAAAAGTAAACAGGGCGCGTCTTAGTATTCGCTGCGCTCAGCATGACATATTATTTAGCTCGACTTTTATGTCATGCAGCCCTGAACCCATGTCTCCCTGAGCGGAGTTTTTTTCATGTTACCCTGAGCCTGTCGAAGGGTCTCGGCAATGCTGTGTGAGATGCTTCGACTGCGCTCAGCATGACATATTATTTAGCTCGACTTTTATGTCATGTCTCCCTGAGTGGAGTTTTTTTCATGTCTCCCTGAGCCTGTCGAAGGGTCTCAGCAATGCTGTGTGTGAGATGCTTCGACTGCGCTCAGCATGACATATTATTGAGTTCGACTTTTATATCACGCAGCCCTGAACCCATGTCTCCCTGAGCGGAGTTTTTTTCATGTCTCCCTGAGCCTGTCGAAGGGTCCCGGCAATGCTGTGTGAGATGCTTCGACTGCGCTCAGCATGACAGGAGAGGTTGAGATGCTTCGCTGCGCTCAGCATGACATATTATTTCGCTCGGCATGACATTTTGAGTTTCAACCCCTGATTCGCATGAGTTACCGCCCCAACAGCAGGCGGGCCTGGGCGAGGGCGGCGTCGGTTATGGCGCTGCCGCTCAGCAGGCGGGCGATCTCGGCGATGCGTTCGTCGGGGGTGAGGGTGCGGATCACCGTACGGGTGCGTGGCCCGCTACTATCCTTGCAAACAAGCAGATGCGTGTCGCCTTTGGAGGCCACCTGGGGCAGGTGGGTGATGTTGATCACCTGCATCGAGCTCGAAAGCTCCGAGATGATCTCGCCCATGGCGTCGGCCACCGCCCCCGAGACCCCGCTGTCGATCTCGTCGAAGATGATGGTGGGCAGTTGCAATGTTTTGGCCACCAAGGCCTTGATGGCGAGCATCAGGCGGGATATTTCGCCTCCCGAGGCAATCTTGGCCACCGGTTGGGGCGGCATGTTCTTGTTGGCCGAGAAGGCGAACTCCACCCGGTCGGCGCCACGGGGCCCCAGTTTGCCTGCGTCGGCGACCTCCACATGCAGCACGGCGTCGTTCATTCCCAGCCTTCTGAGCATCGCCACCACCGCCTGCTGCACCTTTGCCGCCGCCGTGCGACGGCCTTCGCTGATGGATGCCGCCAACCCGACGGCCTCGCCGTGCAAAGCCTCCCGGCGGGCGAGGGTCTGCTCGACCACCTGGTCAAAATTGCCGATGAGCGACAGTCGCCGGTCAAAATCATCACGCAAGGAGATCAATTCCTGTTCCGAGCTCACGCGATGCTTCTGATAAAGGTCGTAAATGGCAGACAATCTGCCGTCAAGCTTCTCGAGCTCCGCGGGGTCCGAGTCGATACGCTCCCATTCCGAACCGAGCTCGCCAAAGATGTCCTTCAACTCGACCAGCAGATCATGCACCCTTTGGGCAAACTCCGCCGAGCGGGGATAGACCCCGGCTATGCGCGTAAGGTTTTGATGGACAGTGTGCAACAACAGCAACGCCCCCTCCCGGCCCGGTTCGGAAGTCGGCCCGCCGTCGAGCGCCTGCATCGACGCTCCGAGCATCTCCCTGATATTGTTTGCATTAGCGAGCTCGCTCTGTCGCGCCTCGAGGTCGACCATCTCGCCTTCGCGCAGGTTGGCCGCTGCAAGTTGCTCATATTGAAAGCGAAGATACTCCTCGTCGCGCTTGGCCGTGCGGCTCTCCTCCTCCAGGCGGGCAAGCTCGCGCTCGGTGGCCTGCAGGGCGGCGAACGTCTCGCGATATTGCCGGATCGTGGGCAGATGACCGGCCACGCTGTCGACGATCTCGGTGCGGAACCCCTCGTCGGTTATGGCCAGGCTCTGGTGCTGCGAATGTATGTCTACCAACCTGATAACCACCTCTTTCAGTGTGGTCAGCTGCACCGGAAGGTCATTGATGTAGGCGCGGCTTTTGCCCTGAGGGGTGATCACGCGGCGGATGATGCTCTCGGGTTGATAGTCCAGATCGTTCTGGGCAAAAAGCTCCTCGAGGCCATAACCATCCACGGCAAAAGTCCCCTCTACCACGCAGTTACGCTCGGGGTCGCCGATCGCGCCCGCGTCGGCCCTGCCACCCAGCAACAGCGAAAGGGCTCCCAGAAGGATCGATTTGCCGGCGCCCGTCTCGCCGGTGATGATGTTGAGCTGCGCGCCCGGCTCGAGGTCGAGGCGGTCGATCAGCGCGTAGTTTTCGATGGTCAGGCGACGTATCATCTCGATTGGGGTAGATCAGGGTGTCGGGACAGGTCGGGGTCAGGCAAAAAACCGGGCCATGCGATCGGCGATGATCGCGGCCACTTTCTCTTTGGACATCAGAGGGTAAGGGGTTGCACTGCCGTCGCGGCAGAGGATTGTTACTTTGTTGGTGTCCACGCCGAAGCCCGCCCCCAGGTCGCGCATCGAGTTGAGGACTATCATGTCGAGGTTCTTGCGGCGGAGCTTGTCCAGCGCGTTGGCCTGCTCGTTATCGGTCTCCAACGCAAAGCCTACCAACAACTTACCTCCTTTGGTGCGCCCCAGCTCGGCCGCTATGTCGACCGTAGGGGTCAGGGTAATGGTGAGGTGTTCGCCGCTCTTTTTGAGCTTGGAGGTCGCCGTCCGCTCGGGGGTGTAATCGGCCACGGCAGCGGCCATCACAGCTCCGTCGGCATCGGCAAAGCGTTCGACAACAGCCTTGTACATCTCATGCGCCGAAACGACATCCACACGCTCGACCCCCTCGGGGGTGGGCAGATCGACCGGGCCCGAGACGAGGCTAACCCTCGCGCCGCGCACGGCCAGCGCACGCGCTATGGCATAGCCCATCTTGCCCGACGAGTGGTTGGAGATGTAGCGCACCGGATCGATGGCCTCGCGAGTCGCCCCGGCAGAGACCACGATATGGCGACCAGCCAATGACTTGTCGCAGACGCCATTGGCGCTGTCTTGATCTTCGTTTGAGACGCCGCAGGGCTCGGAAACGACGGAAGTTCCTGCCGAAACGCAAGATTCTGTGGTTGATATGCAGGTTTTCGCGCCGTTAGCGGCGGCGTGATCGCGGACAGCCGACGGGTTGCAGCGCAGATATTCGACGATCTGCTCGGGTTCGGCCATACGTCCCTTGCCGCTCAGTCCGCTGGCCAGCTCGCCCTCGCCCGGCTCGACAAACAGCACGCCGCGCCGGGTGAGCAAGCCGATATTTTGCTGCGTGGCCGGGTGGGCAAACATGTCGAGGTCCATGGCCGGGGCGGCCACAACCGGGCAGCGCGCCGACAAATAGGTGGTCAGCAGCAGGTTGTCGGCCACTCCGTGAGCCATTTTGGCCAGTGTGTTGGCCGTGGCGGGGGCTATCAGATAGCAGTCGGCCCACTCGCCGAGGCTCACATGGCTGTTCCATGCGCCGTTCTCGGGATCGAAAAAGTCGACCAGTATGGGGTTGCGGGTCAGGGTGGCCATCGTCAGCGGGGTGATGAACTCCCGCGCCAGCGGGGTCATCACCACCCGCACCGAAGCCCCTTCGCGCACCAGCAAACGCGCCAGCATCGCCGCCTTATAGGCCGCGATGCTGCCGGTGATGCCAAGAAGGATATGTTTGCCGTTCAATGGCATAAAAATGAAAGTTCAAAACGAAGTTCCGAGCCGGACATATACGTCGTCATAACCATCGGCATGATCTCCTCCTGCTTGCCCTGCGGGCTTTCTGCTTGTCGCTGGTTCGATTCGGCAGCCTGGCAGCGCTATCATTGCAACTCGCCGAGCCGCAGAGCCCAGAAGCATCCGGCGCGGAGGGCCGCCGAATCAAGCTTACGCTCGAGGCGTCTTCTCGTGGTCGGCAACTCACAAAACCTCAGGACCGGAAACTCGGGACGTCTCTCTCTAAACCACCTTGGGTTCCTGATCCTGGGCGGCGTCGCGGTAGTATATTTTGTCGTCGAGGAACTCCTCGGTGGCAACGATCGTCGGCTTGGGCAGGCGCTCGTAGAAACGCGATATCTCGATCTGCTCGCGGTTCTCGAAGGTCTCCTCCAGCGAGTCGGTCGCCGAAGAGAACTCGGCCAGTTTGCGGCCCAGCTCCTGTTTGGTCTCGGCGGAGATCTGGTTGGCGCGGCGCGAGATGATCACGATCGATTCGTAGATGTTGCCCGTGGGCGCGTCCAGATCGGTTACTTTGCGGGTAACGGTGGTGCCGGGAATGCTCTTTTTGCTCTCCATGTTGTGTGGTCTATGGTTTGGGTTGTTGCGTTTTGTCTTCTGTTGCTGTCGAATATGGGTGCGAGGCGATGAACTTTTTGCTCCGTTCCTGCAGCTGGTCCAACTCTTTGCGATATTTGCTCTGGGGATACTCCGACACAAAGGTGTAGTAGTCGTCCATGGCGTTCAGGTAGCGATCTCTCTGCAGTTTCTCGATCGATTTGTGGGCCAGCAGGTAGCTCGATTTGGCCGCCAAAAAGAGCAACTCTTCGCGATGGTTCGATTCGGGATATTTGACGGCGGCGTTCTTCAACGAGACCGCGGCCGATTTGTACTTGCCTATTTTATAATAGGTATAGGCGTTCAGATAGGTCTTGTCGTAGAGCTTTTGGGTGAGCTCGCCGAGGTATCCCTCGAGCTTCTCGCGCTTGACGCTCTTGGGATAACGCGCCAGATACTCGTTGATGGCCGCGATGGCTTTGGAGGTGTAGGTCTGGTCGCGGTATGGCTCGGGGGCGGAGTAGTAGTAGCCCATGGCATACATGTACTCGGCCTCCTCGATGAAGGGGCTGCGGGCAAAACGGCGGCGGAAATCCTCGAACAACTCGCTGCTGGTGTCGAAATAGCCGAGTTTGTAGTTGCACGTGGCCAGGTAGTAGGCCGATGAATCCTCGCGAATGGTGCCCAGAAAGTAAGGGTTGCACTCCTCGAACAACTGCAGCGCCTTGTTGTATTTCTCGGCCGTGAACAGCTCGAGGCTCTTTTTGTACTGGGCGTTATGGTCCTTGCTGTTGAGCAGTTTGCTGTATTTGCTGCACGAGCACAAAAGAGCCACCAGGGCAACTTGCAGTACGGTCTTGAGGGTTTGTTTCATGGGTGGATTGTAAGCATAATGTGTACAAAATTACATATTTTTTTGGAGTTTCTTAAAATCCGTCGATAAAATTCTTGTCGCCCCCTGCGAGCGAAGGTAGATTTTGCCGTTAGGCGTTGTATAATTTTCGATCGTGTTCGGGGCTTCGGCGGCGGTAAGAACGATATTTCAGGGGGCGACGCTTGTTTTTTGCCGTCGTAATTAGTAAATTTGCAGGCTGCACATAAATATGTCGTCAGCGTTAATTTTACGCATCTGGAAACCGAAAGCAGGCCGACAACAGGCCCGGGCTTGTCGCAAAAGCGACAGCGGGTTTTCCGCCAGCGAACGTAAAATTAATAAAGTTA
Source organism: Bacteroidia bacterium (assembly GCA_025999315.1). Taxonomy (GTDB): domain Bacteria; phylum Bacteroidota; class Bacteroidia; order Bacteroidales; family Rikenellaceae; genus JAIRQC01. The sequence continues at coordinate 26,104 of BNXD01000004.1, forward strand.
CCATGAGCGAAAAAATTTTTGTATTCGACACCACCCTCCGCGACGGAGAGCAGGTCCCAGGCAGTCAGCTCAACACCACCGAAAAGATCGAGGTGGCCATGATGCTGGAAGCTATGGGCGTGGATGTGATCGAGGCCGGATTTCCCATCTCGAGCCCCGGCGATTTCTCGTCGGTGCAGGCCATATCGAAGGCGGTCTCCCGCCCCACCATCTGCGCCCTGACGCGCGCCATAAAGAAAGATATCGACGTGGCCGCCGACGCCCTCTCGTATGCCAAACGGGGACGCATACACACCGGCATCGGCGTGTCGACCTATCATATCTACGACAAACTCAAGTCCAACCCCGAGGAGATCATCGTGCGGGCGGCCGAGGCGGTGAGTTATGCCCGAAAGTATGTCGAGGATGTGGAATTTTATGCCGAGGACGCCGGTCGCGCCGACAACGAGTACCTCGCCCGCGTGGTGGAGGCGGTCATCCGCGCCGGGGCCACGGTGGTCAACATTCCCGACACGACGGGCTACTGTCTGCCCGAGGAGTATGGCCGCAAGATCAAATATCTGATGGAGCATGTGTCGAACATCGACAGGGCCATCCTCTCGACCCACTGCCACAACGACCTTGGCATGGCTACGGCCAACACCATCGAGGGGGTGATCAACGGCGCCCGTCAGGTGGAGGTGACCATCAACGGCATCGGCGAGCGGGCGGGCAACACCTCGCTCGAGGAGGTGGTGATGACCCTGCGCTGCCACAAGGGGCTGGGGCTCGACACGGCCATCGACTCGAAACTGATCACCAAAGCCAGCCACCTCGTATCGAGCCTGATGAACATGCCCGTGCAGCCCAACAAGGCGATCGTCGGACGCAACGCCTTCGCCCACTCGTCGGGTATCCACCAGGACGGGGTGCTCAAGAACCGCGAGAACTATGAGATCATTGATCCGCGCGAGGTGGGGGTCGACGAATCGGTCATCGCCCTGACGGCGCGCAGCGGCAGGGCGGCGCTCAACCACCGTCTCGAGTTGCTGGGCTATCGCATGGAACAGGCCGAGCTGGACATTATCTATGAGAAGTTCCTCAAGCTGGCCGACTCGAAGAAGGATGTGCGCGACGACGACCTGCTGTGGCTGGTGGGCGATCTGGAGGCGATGAAAAACACCTCGCTGAAGCTCAAGTATCTGCAGATCGTAACCGGAACGCTGGTGCCCACGGCCACCGTTACCATGCAGTTCGGCGACCACGAGCGGCTGGTCTCGGCCACGGGCAACGGCCCGGTGGACGCCGCGGTGAACGCCATCAAAAGCATGATCAACGAAAAGGTGCTCGTCAACGAGTTCCTCATCCAGGCGATGACCAAAGGGAGCGACGATGTTGGGCGGGTACACATACAGGTGAGGCTCAAGGATGTCGTGGCTCACGGCTTTGCCGCTCACACCGACGTGGTGCGGGCAGCCATCGAGGCCTTCGTCGACGCCCTGCGCAAGCTCGGCGTTACGGAGAAGGAGGGTTAGGTTAGGTTAGGTTAGGTTAGGTTAGGTTAGGTTAGGTTAGGTTAGGGGGGGCGTCCGTTTGCCAAAAAAAATAGAGCGCGACCGGCTTGATATGCAATTATAATCATAAGGGCGTTTGTATTAGATAGTTGATTGAAAAGTGCCCTGTCGAGTTTGAAATCCTTTTTGGTTGCGTTTGGCGGCCCGCAGACGGCGGGGGGCTGCCCACGAAACAGCAACTTCCGAGGCCGCAGGCCACGACGAGATGACGATAGATGGCAGCCCTCCGCGTGGGGCGGCTGCGGGCTGCCGGCCTCTACGAGGCCGAAAAACAGGTAGCGTTCTTGCTTTAACCTTGAGTTTGACCGTTGTCAAAGGCCTGCCGAAGACCGCTACGCGCGGGGCGGTCCTTTTTTATAAAAAGGACCAAACGACGCCAAGCCGAGAGCCATCGGGCTCGCCCGAAATGGCCGAGGCGCGAAGGAGTAAGGCGAGCGTCTTTCTGCGAGCCAAAAACTGCCGCCGGTGCTGCGGGGCTACTCGGCGCTGTCGCTCGCTACTCCTCGGGTTCCTTAACCCTCGTCGCTTGACGCTCGCGACCCACGCGCCTCGCTTTACGCCTCCTCGCAACGGCGGCCGGGCTTCGCGCTTTCCAAATCGCCGCGTAGCGGCGAAACATCCCCGGCATTGAGCCGAGGCGTTAAGCGAGCGGAGAAAATTGAGCGCCCGGCGACGCCACTTGTTTGACGACGTTAGGCCCCCAATGGGGACTAAAAGGAGGAGATTTGGCGTCGTAGCTCAATTTTCTCCAGGCGAGTAGCCGAGGCGAACAGCCGGGTGTTTTTAGTCCTTTTTATAAAAAAGGACCGCCCCGCGCGCAGCGGCTGAAAAGACCTTGAAGTTGGACCAAACATGCGGCCTATTGACTTGGCCTCCGTATTTTGTCTGCGCACAGACCGTAGGTTTGGCCTTTGTCGAAGGTCTACTGAGACCGCTACGCGCGGGGCGGCTCTTTTTTAGAAAAAGAGCCAAAAATCGCCGCCTGAGCTGCGGGGCTACTCGGCGCTGTCGCTCGCTACTCCTCGGGTTCCTTAACCCTCGTCGCTTGACGCTCGCGACCCACGCGCCTCGCTTTACGCCTCCTCGCAATGGCGGCACGGCTTCGCGATTTTTGAACAAAAGATGCAACAATACTTTCCGGATCACCCCGCAGGGGCGAAACATCCCCGGTATTGAGCCGAGGCGTTAAGCGAGCGGAGAAAATTGAGCGTTCGTCGACGCCACTTGTTTGACGACGTTAGGCCCCGCATGGGGACTAAAAGGAGGAGGTTTGGCGTCGTAGCTCAATTTCCTCCAGGCGAGTAGCCGAGGCGAACAGCCGGGTGTTGTTGGCTCGCAAAAAGACGCTCGCCTTACTCCTTCGCGCCTCGGCCATTACCGAGCGAGCTCGGATGGCACTCGGCTTGGCGTCGTTTGGTTACTTTTTATAAAAAAGTAACCGCCCCGCGCGCAGCGGTCTCAGTAGGCTTTGAAATAATGAATTAAACTTAAAGTATATACATTGCCAAAATACAACAAATTGACTATTTTAAACCAACCTTTGAACCGCACAACAAGCCACAACAAAGATAATGAATGATATGGGAAAGACTCTTTTTGACAAAGTTTGGGATGCGCATGTGGTCCGCGAGCTGGACGGCGGGCGCACGGTGCTCTACATCGACCGCCACTACATTCACGAGGTAACCTCGCCGGTGGCTTTTCTGGGGCTGAAGAATCGCGGACTGAAGGTGGCGCGTCCCGCTCAGACCACCGCCACGGCCGACCACAATGTGCCGACCGTCGACCAGCACCTGCCCATCGCCGACGCTCAGTCGCGCGAGCAGCTCGAGGCTCTCTCGACCAACTGCCGGGCCAACGACATCGAGTGTTTCGCCCTGGGCCATCCCAAACAAGGGGTGGTGCATATCGTGGGGCCCGAGTTGGGGTTCACCCAACCGGGTATGACCATCGTCTGCGGCGACAGCCACACCTCGACGCACGGAGCCTTCGGGGCGGTGGCCTTCGGCATAGGCACCTCGGAGGTGGAGATGGTCTTCGCCTCGCAGTGCATCCTGCAGCCCAAACCCAAAAAGATGCGCATCGCCGTCGACGGCAAATTGGGCGCGGGGGTAACTTCCAAAGACGTGATACTCTATATCATATCACAAATCTCAGCCTCGGGCGGCACGGGCCATTTCATTGAGTTTGCCGGCAGCGCCATCTGCGCCATGACCATGGAGGAGCGCATGACCGTCTGCAACATGGCCATCGAGTGCGGCGCACGCGGCGGGATGATCGCCCCCGACCAGACCACCTTCGACTATCTGCAGGGCCGTGAGAATGTCCCCCAAGGCGAGGCCTTCGACAGGGCTGTCGAGCAGTGGCGTACGCTCTTCACCGACCCCGACGCCACCTTCGACATCGAGTATCGTTTCGACGCCCCGGCCATCGAGCCCATGATCACCTACGGCACCAATCCGGGCATGGGCGTTGCGGTTACGGGCGCGATACCCACCGGGGAGGGGCTCACCGGGAGCGACCGTACATCGTTCGACAAAGCGCTGGAGTACATGGGGTTCCATGGCGGCGAGAAGATGATCGGCAAGAAGGTCGACTATGTCTTTCTGGGCAGCTGCACCAACGGACGCATCGAGGATTTCCGGCTGTTCGCCTCGCTGGTCAAGGGGCGCAGGAAGGCCGAGGGGGTAACGGCGTGGCTGGTGCCGGGCTCGAAGGACGTCGAGGCGCAGGCGCGGGCCGAAGGGCTCGACAAGACGCTCGAGCAGGCCGGTTTTGTGCTTCGCCAGCCCGGCTGCTCGGCCTGTCTGGCCATGAACGCAGACAAGATCCCCGCCGGGAAGTACAGCGTATCGACCTCCAACCGCAACTTCGAGGGTCGTCAGGGTCCCGGAGCGCGCACCATGCTGGCCGGTGTGCCAATGGCCGCCGCCGCCGCCATAACCGGCCGCATCGAAGACCCGCGCAAGGTTTTCGAGTTGTAATTGCATGCGTGGGCCCACTTTGTCTGCTTGCAAAAGAGCGGCGCAACGCCCGAAAAGAACAAAAAAACGAAAAAACGAAAGACAATGCCGATACCTAAATTCACAACACTCAGGTGCGGGACAGTGCCCGTGAAGATCGAGAACATCGACACCGACCAGATCATTCCGGCGCGCTTTTTGAAAGCGGTCGAACGCAAAGGCTTTGGCGACAACCTGTTTCGCGACTGGCGCTACGACGCCCAAGGCGCTCCCATAGAGGCTTTTCCGCTGAACGACAAGCGTTACAAAGGGGAGATACTCGTGGCATCCAAGAACTTCGGCTGCGGGTCGTCGCGCGAACATGCCGCCTGGGCCATCTACGACTATGGATTCAAAGTGGTGGTTTCGAGCTTCTTCGCCGACATTTTCAAGAACAACGCCCTGAACAACGGCCTGTTGCCGGTTCAGGTGAGCGAGGAGTTCCTCGCTGCGATCTTCAAGGAGCTGGAGCGGGATCGCGCTGCGCAACTGGAGGTCGACCTTGGCCGGCAGACCATCGCCATCGTCTCCACGGGCGAGAAGTGTAGCTTCGAGATCGACAGCTACAAGAAACAGTGCCTGACCAACGGCTACGACGACGTGGACTATCTGGTCTCGCTGAGGCCCGAGATCGACAGCTACGAGGCCGCACACTGACATATCTGCACGTTCTCAAGCCGCCGAGACGATCACAAGGAGGTCAACAATTTGAAACGCAACAAGATGATAGAAATCCTCGATACCACGCTGCGCGACGGCGAGCAGACCTCGGGCGTCTCATTCGGCGCGAGTGAGAAGTTGAGCATTGCCCGGTTGCTGCTCGACGAGTTGCATGTCGACCGCATCGAGGTGGCCTCGGCGCGTGTGTCGGCAGGCGAGCACGAAGCCGTGCGCCACATCACCGCGTGGGCCGGACAGCGCAGCTACCTCGACCGCATCGAAGTGCTGGGGTTCGTCGACGGGGGGACCTCGCTGCGGTGGATCGCCGAGGGGGGCGGACGGGTGATCAACCTGCTGACCAAAGGCTCGGAGAAACACTGCCGCCAGCAACTCAAAAAAAGCCCCGAAGAGCATATCGCCGACATCCGACGCGACATCGCCCTGGCCACGGAGATGGGCATAAAGGTCAACATCTATCTGGAGGATTGGTCCAACGGGATGGTGCATTCGCCTGATTATGTGCTGAACATGATCGATGCGCTGCGCGAGGAGGCGATCGGTCGCTTCATGCTGCCCGACACGCTGGGCATTCTCAACCCGTTCAACACCGAGGAGTACTGTCGCCGCATGGTGGAGCGCTACCCCGGTCTGACGTTCGATTTTCACCCTCACAACGACTACGACCTGGCGGTGGCCAACGTCATGGCCGCTGTCAGGGCGGGCATCACGGGCATCCATACCACCGTCAACGGTCTGGGCGAGAGGGCCGGCAACGCTCCGCTGTCGAGCGTGGTGGCGGTGCTGAACGACCAGTTGAAGCAGCCGAGCGGCATCGTCGAGCAAAAGATCAACCGCGTCAGCCGCATGGTGGAGACCTACACCGGCATACGCATCCCGGCCAACAAACCGGTCGTCGGCGAGAACGTCTTCACGCAGTGCGCGGGTATCCATGCCGATGGCGACAACAAAAACAATCTCTATTTCAACGATTTGCTGCCCGAACGTTTTGGCCGTGTGAGGGAGTATGCCCTCGGCAAGACCTCGGGCAAGGCCAATATCCGCAAAAACCTCGAAGCGCTGGGGCTGGAGCTCGACGAAGAGTCGATGCGCAAGGTTACCGAGCGCATCATCGAACTGGGCGACAAGAAAGAGCAGGTAACCACCGAAGATCTGCCCTACATCATCGCCGACGTGCTGCGTGGCGGGGTGCAGGAGGAGAAAGTACACATTCTCAACTACAACCTCTCGCTGGCGCACGGGCTCAAACCGGTGGCCGCGCTCAAGATCGAGATCGACGGGGTGGTCTACGAATCGTCGTCCTCGGGCGACGGACAGTACGACGCCTTCATGCGGGCCCTGCGCAAGATATACAAAGAGCAGCTGCAGCGTCCCTTCCCGATGCTGACCAACTACAGCGTCACCATCCCGCCGGGCGGACGCACCGACGCCTTCGTGCAGACCATCATCACCTGGGAGCAGGACGGCGAAAGCTTCAAAACCAAGGGGTTGGACGCCGACCAAACCGAGGCGGCCATCAAGGCGACCCTCAAGATGCTCAACCGTGTGGAGCAATGAAAGCAAACAAAATATTTGGATTTTTCATGTTATGTTACCCTCAAGCGAAACTCTTTTTATGTTACCCTGAACGAAGTGCAGGGTCTCGGCAATGCCATGTATGAGATGCTTCGACTTCGCCCGGCATGACATGCGGGGTTGCCTTCGGCTTCCTCCTCGCGGCTCGGCCATCGCCCACAGCATGATAACATAAACTCAAATCACTGATTCACATTATTTTACATGCAGACACAAAAATAACAAGATCTGCAAATTGGATTTAAAGGCTATATAATCATGAATTTGAAAATCGCATTGTTGCCCGGCGACGGTATCGGGCCCGAGATCGTAGGCGAGGCCGTCAGGGTCTTGGATGCCGTTGCAGGCAAGTTCGGTCATAAATTTGCATACGACAAAGCCCTTGTGGGGGCGTGCGCCATCGACGCCACGGGCGATCCCTACCCCGAGGCCACTCACCGGATATGCTCCGAGAGCGACGTGGTGCTGTTCGGGGCCATCGGCGATCCCCGTTACGACAACGACCCTGCCGCCAAAGTGCGCCCCGAGCAGGGGTTGCTGCGTATGCGTAAAGCGCTGGGGCTCTATGCCAACATCAGGCCGCTGGCGGTCTTCGATTCGCTGGCCCACCGCTCGCCCCTGAAGACCGAGATCGTTCGCGGCGCCGACTTTGTGTGTGTGAGGGAGCTCACGGGCGGCATCTACTTCGGGCGTCCGCAGGGGCGCAGCGAAGACGGCAATACGGCCTATGACACATGCGTTTACACGCGCGAGGAGATCGAGCGCGTGCTGCGACTGGCCTTCGACCTGGCCGCCTCGCGCCGAAAGAAGCTGACGGTGGTCGACAAGGCCAACGTCATCGCCACTTCGCGCCTTTGGCGACAGATAGCCAAGGAGATGGAGCCTTCATACGGGGAGATCGAGGTCGAATACATGTTTGTCGACAATGCGGCGATGCAGATCATCCAGCGTCCGTCCCATTTCGATGTGATCGTTACCGAGAACCTCTTCGGCGACATACTGACCGACGAGGCCAGCGTCATCAGCGGCTCGCTGGGCATGTTGCCCTCGGCCAGCGTAGGCGCCCGGGTGGCCCTCTTCGAGCCGATCCATGGCTCCTATCCCCAGGCTGCGGGTCGCAACATCGCCAACCCGATGGCCACCATACTCTCCGCAGCCATGTTGCTCGAGCATGTGGGTCTGAAGACAGAGGGACGGGCGGTGCGCGAGAGCGTCGATCTGGCCATCCGCGAAGGCGTTGTTACCGAGGACATTGCCAACCCGGGCGAAAAGAGTTTCGGCACCACAGAGGTGGGAAGCTTCATCGCCGGAAAGATATGACCGCGTGCAAAGAGGCCATTGCCGGTCGTTAGATTTCGCATCGCCGCCTGTTTTCGAGGCTGTTTTGTATGCGGGATCAGGGGCGTAGCGGGTCGACAAAACGCAGGACAACAAGATAAGTCAAGGAGAAGATGGGCAGAATAGTATTTATCTGGAGCCGCAGCGAGTTACGGGAACTTATCCCGCAGAACGTCAAGGGGATGACCAAGATGTTCTCCTCGCTCAGGCAGCCCAATTTCCGTCTCTACTTTTTCGGTCAGTGCATATCGCTGTTCGGCACATGGGTGCAGGCCATCGCCATGAGTTGGCTGATCTACCGGCTGACAGGGTCGATCGTGCTGTTGACCCTGGTGGCCTTTATCAATCAGATTCCCAGCCTGTTGATCACCCCGTATACGGGCGTGCTGAGCGACTCGCTCAACCGCTGGAAGATCATCCGCTGGACGCAGACGCTCTTTATGATCAACGCCGCGGCGTTGGCCACGCTCACACTCGGAGGATGGATCGAAACGTGGCAGTTGATGATCATCAGCGGCATATCGGGTACGCTGGTGGCCATCGAAGCTCCTGCGCGACAATCGTTCTACACCAGTCTGGTCCCCAAGGAGGACATGGCCAACGCCATAGCGCTCAACTCATTGACCATCAACGGAGCGCGATTTGTGGGTCCGGCCATGGGCGGATTGCTGATCGCCGCCGTGGGCGAGGGTTACTGCTTTCTGATCAACGCGGCAAGCTTCATCGCGGTGCTTTGGGCCCTGATGGCCATGAAGTTACCTCCATTCGTACGTAAAACCGCCCGGATCGATGTGTGGAAACGGCTCGGCGAGGGGGTTTCGTACATTCGTAACTTTCTGCCTATCAAGACAGTGATACTGTTCGTCGCCGCGCTGAGTTTCTTCGGATTTCCGTTTTTCAGCATCATGCCTGCCCTAGTGAAGGACATTCTCGGGGGCGACAGTCGCATGCTCGGCTATTTCAACTCGAGCCTGGGGCTGGGGACGATGGCCGCCGCGCTCTATCTGGCTTCGCGCAAGAAGGTTACGGGGCTGGGCAAGGTGGCCACGATCACCAGTTGCATGCTCGGAGTGTCGCTGATACTCATCTCGTTCATCCGCAGCCAGGTGGTGGCGTGCATCATCGGGGTGCCGCTTGGCTTCGCGCTCATAGGTTCGATGGCCACGGCCAATACGCTGCTGCAGACCATGGTAGATCATGACAAACGGGGACGGGTGATGAGTTTTTTCACCATGGCCTTTGCCGGGATGGCTCCGCTGGGATCGCTTGCGTTCGGATTTTTCGCGAAGACGTTTTCACTGCAGAACGCGCTGACGGCCTGCGGCATTGCGTGTGTGATCACCTGCATCGTCTACGAGTATTTCCGGCCGCAGGTTCGCGCTGCCGCCACCGAGAGGAACCTCTCCCGACAGGAAAAAGAAGGTGTGGTAGAAGAGTTCGCCACCGCCATCGACAATCCGTTTTAGGGGGGCGGAAGACCCGGAAAACGGCCAGAAAACGAAGAGAGTGCATGAAAACTGTTTTTCATGCACTCTCTTCGTTTATATTATACTCTATACCAGCCCATTAAATCCAATAAAAGCCATGGCCAGGATGCCGGCCGTAACAAGCGCGATGGGTATGCCGCGCATCGCCTTGGGCACGGTCTCCAGCTCCAGCGCCTCGCGGATGCCGGCAAACAGCACCAGAGCCAGGGCAAAGCCTATGGCCGTCGAGGTCGAATAGACTACCGATTTGAGCAGACTCAACTCCTTCTGAATCTGCAGTATGGCCAAACCCAGCACAGCACAGTTGGTGGTGATCAGAGGCAGAAAAATTCCCAGCGCCTGGTAGAGCGAGGGGCTCACCTTTTTGAGAATGATCTCAACCATCTGAACCAGAGCCGCTATGACCAGAATAAAGACAATCGTCTGCATATAGTCGATATGCAGCGGCACCAGTATGCCATAGTGGATCAGGTAGGTAACGATCGACGAGATGGTGATCACGAAGATGACCGCCGCCCCCATGCCCAGCGCCGTCTCGACCTTGTTCGACACCCCAAGGAAGGGGCATATCCCGAGAAACTGCGCCAGGACGATGTTGTTGACAAAAATGGCGCCTATGATGATAAGTACGTACTCCATCGCTACTTGGTTTTATGGGTCAGCTTGTTGAATATCACCAGCATATAGCCCAGCGTAAGGAAAGCGCCCGGGGCGAGCGCAAAGATCAGGATGCCGTCGCCGGCGACGAATTTCCAGCCGAAGATCGCCCCGCTGCCCAGCATCTCGCGAATGCAGCCCAGCAGCGTGAGCGACATGGTGAAACCCAGCCCCATACCGAGACCGTCGAGGGCCGAACTCCACACGCCGTTCTTCGAGGCGAAAGCTTCGGCACGCCCCAGGATGATGCAGTTGACCACAATCAGGGGAATGAAGACGCCCAGAGCGTCGTACAGCGAGGGTAGATAGGCCTGCATACAGAGCTGCACCACGGTAACAAACGCCGCAATGATAACCACATACGACGGTATGCGCACCTTGGAGGGAATCAGCGGCGCCACCAGCGAGATGGCCATGTTGGAGAGCGTCAGCACGAACATCGTCGCCGCTCCCATGCCCATGCCGTTGATGGCCGAGGTGGTGGTGGCCAGTGTGGGGCACATGCCGAGCAGCAACACAAAAATGGGATTCTCGCGCAGCAACCCCCGTGTCAGTATCGATAGCTTACTCATTTTGATTGAATTAAGAAACCTTTAGTCATTCATCGCATTTTGGAAATGGCTTAATCTTCAATTTACGCGTTGTTCATGTAATATGTTGGTTTAAAATGATCATTTCGAGCGAAAGGTTGGCGCAGTAAAGGCGGCCCGCAGACGGCGGTGGGCTGCCCGGGCCGAAGGTGAGGGTTTCGCAGCCCGCCGCAGGGGGCGGCTGCGGGCTGCCGGCCTCTTCGAGGCCGAAAAGCAGGCAGAGGCTTGTCATAGACCTTTGACAAAAGCCAAACTTAGGCTCTATGCGCTAACAAAATACAACAAATTGACGCTTTAAAACCAACATTTTAGATGCGCAAAACAAGCTCTGATCATTCTTTTGTCAGTTGCATCACAGCGTCATAGCCCCGCCGTACAGCGGCGGCATAGGCGCGCGAGGAGATGGTCGAGGCGGTGATGGCATCGACATCGCCGCCGTCCTTCTTCACCGCAAGGCGGAACGTGGCGGGGTTTTTGCCCCGAAACTGCACCGAAAAGTTCGACTTGCGGCTGTCGATCTTGTCGCCCAGGCCGGGGGTTTCGCTGTGGCTCAGCGCCTCGATGCCGATGATCTCGCCGTCGGGTCGAAAGCCCGCCATCAGCACGATCGTCCCTCCGTAACCCTCCCTGGAGAGCGTCTCGACGGCGTAACCCACCACCTGTCCGCCTTGACGGGCAGTGTAAACCTTCAGTGGAATGTCATCTATGCCGATGGTCTGCAACTCATCAACAGGATTGTTGTCGAACTGGGAAAGCACTTTTTTCAACGCCGCGATACGACTCTGTTCCTGCGACTTGGCGATAGGAGCGGCGGTAACCCTATAGACCAGACCCACCGCCGCCGAGGCCACGAGGGAGATCAGCAGCAGGGTGAGGATCATGTTTTTGAGAGAGTTTTTCATCGCGATGACTTGTCGTTGGCCGCCCGGGTGAAGCGGCTTGGTTTGACATATTTGCCCAGCAGCGGCACAAAGGCGTTCATGATCAGGATGGCGAACGACATCCCCTCGGGGTAGGAACCCCACGTGCGTATGATCATGGTCAACAGGCCGATACCTATGGCGTAGATCGCCATGGCGCGGTGGTTCATAGGCGAGGTGGCATAGTCCGTAGCCATGAACACCGCCCCGAGGATCGCCCCGCCGGTCAACAGATGGAACAGCGGATCGGCATAGCGCGACGGATCGACGCCCCACAACAACGCAGCCATAAGGGCCATCGACCCCAGCACATAAACCGGGATACGCCAGGTGATAACTCTGCGTATCAGCAGATAAGCGAAGCCCAGCAGCAGAGCCAACCCCGACAGCTCGCCAAACGATCCGCTCCTGATGCCCAGCAGCAGGTCGCGATAGGAGAATTGCCCCACGATCTCGGACAGCGGCGCACCGCTCATGAGCCCCTCCTTGAGCGCAGAGAGCGGCGTGGCGCCCGTTACGGCGTCGAAGCCCGCCGGCAGGAGAGGATCGGGGAAGGTGGTCATCGCCGCAGGAAACGAGATCAGCATGAAGACCCTGCCCACCAGCGCCGGATTGAAGGGGTTGCGCCCCAGCCCTCCGAACGACATTTTGCCCACTCCGATGGCCGCCACCGCCCCCACGAAGACCATCCACAACGGAATGTCGGAGGGCAGGTTGAAAGCCAGAAGCACCCCGGTAACCACTGCCGACAGGTTGCCGACCGTAGAGGGGCCCTTGATCAGATAGCGCTGGATCAGCCACTCGGTCGCCACGCACACCGCCACGCTGACGGCGGTTACCGCGATGACGCTTTGGCCATAGACGAGCGCCGAGACCACAAACGCAGGCAGCAGAGCGACAAGCACATCACGCATCAATGTCTGGGTGTCTGCTCCGCTGTAGATGTGCGGCGAAGGCGAAATTATAAGTTTTTTGTTATCCATCGGTTGGACAAATTCGGGTTATGGGGTTTGCATCCGCATTTAATAGCAGGGTGGTGATGAGAAAGGTATACATGGATAATCTCTAATCGCACCTTTTGCAGGCTTGTTGCCGCTGGCGGCGCAGGCGCATGGCCTCGCCCTTGCCCATGCGTACAAAGTCGAGCAGTGGCAGTTTCGACGGGCAGGCGTAGGCGCACGAACCGCACTCGACGCAATCGAGGATGCGCTGTTCTTCGGTCTGGTCGCTGCGTCCCATGCGCACCATCTTGATGAGCAGGTAGGGCTCCAGCCCCATGGGGCAGACGCTCACGCAACGGGCACACTTGATGCAGTCGCGCTCCTTGCTGCGCCGCGACCCGGCATCCGGCATCACCACGATGCCCGAGGTGCCTTTGGCGACCGGAGCGGCAGGGTTGCTCACCGCGCGACCCATCATCGGGCCGCCGCTGATGATCTTCTGTCCGCCCTCCATGCCACCGCAATGGTCGATCAGCGCACCGATCGGAGTACCCACTCTGACCAGAAAGTTTCCCGGTCGGGGCAGCGCCTCTCCGCCGACGGTAATGATTCTTTCTATCAATGGCTTATCCTTCTGCACAGCCTCATAGACGGCCAGCGCCGTACCCACGTTCTGCACCACCACACCCACATCCGACGGCAGGCCGCACGAAGGCACCCGGCGACGGGCCACCGCCTCGATCAGCTGTTTCTCACTGCCTTGCGGATAGCGCACCCTGAGCCCCATCACCTCCACGCCCGGGTAGTCGGCCACCATGCGCCCGAGGTGGGCGATGGCGTCGGGTTTGTTCTCCTCGATGGCTATATACGACCTCTCGACGCCGAGCGCACGGGCCAGAATCATCACCCCGACGATCATCTCCTCGCCCCGCTCCAACATCAGGCGATGATCGGAGGTGAGGCAGGGCTCACACTCCACCCCGTTGATTATCAAAGTATCTATCTTGCGGCCCGGAGGCGGCGAGAGCTTCACATGGGTCGGGAACGTCGCCCCGCCCATACCCACGATGCCCGCCGCGGCGATCTTCTCGACGATCTGCTGCGGGGCGAGAGCACACTCGCGCACCAGCGTGGAGCTGCGGTCGATGGCCTCGTCCCACTGGTCGCCTTCGACCTGTATGGTCACCGACGGACGTCGTATGCCGCCCATGTCGGGCAACTCGTCGATGGCCACCACCGTGCCGCTGACCGAAGAGTGAACATTGGCCGAGACAAAACCCTCCTTGCGGCCGATCAGCTGCCCGACCTTCACCCGGTCGCCTTTGGCCACGACCGGCACGGCCGGAGCGCCGATGTGCTGCACCAGCGGTATTGCCACCGTCTCGGGAACCGGAAAGGGCTCGACGGGCAACGCCCTGGTATGTTTGCTCTGGGGGGGGTGTATGCCACCCAGACTGAACGATCGCGACATGTGTTGAGTTATGATGAGTTATGAGTTATGAGTTGCGCAATTAAAATGTTCCTTTAACCTCGTCAGGTAAAGTATAACGTCCTGTCAATAGACCGCATGTTTGGTCCAAATTCAAGGTCTTTTCAGCCGCTTGCCGCTGGGGCTTCGCTACTTGTTGGCTCGCAAAGAGACGCTCGCCTTACTCCGAAGTTGGCGGGCAAAGGAACGCCCGCCCTTCTCCTCCTTGCAGGGCATAGTCCGCGAGCGGCCTCTGCTCCTGCTTCGAGCGTCGATTCGCGCCTCGGCCATTACCGAGCGAGCTCGGATGGCGCTCGGCTTGGCGTCGTTTGGCGGCAAAAAGTAGCACAAAAACCGCCCGGCTGTTCGCCTCGGCTACTCGCCTGGAGAAAATTGAGCTACGACGCCAAACCTCCTCCTTTTAGTCCCCATTAGGGGCCTAACGTCGTCAAACAGGTGGCGTCGCCGGGCGCTCAATTTCCTCCGCTCGCTTAACGCCTCGGCTCAATGCCGGGGATGTTTCGCCTCTTCGAGGCGATGAAGATCGAAAGAGTGTTCAAAAAGCGCGAAGCCCAGCCGCCATTGCGAGGAGGCGTAAAGCGAGGCGCGTTAGGCGCGAGCGTCAAGCGACGAGGGTTAAGGAACCCGAGGAGTAGCGAGCGACAGCGCCGAGGTTGCTTAGACTTCTCCGCCGAAGTTATTTGTGAGCTATTTTGGCCTCTGACAACTTGCCGACGCGGAGCATAGCTCCCGCTATGCGACAAGGAGGCAAGGCAGGCAGAGGGCGAAAGAGCCGCAAAGAACGAGAGTGGAGAAGTTTAAACAACCTCAACGTAGCCCCGCAGCTCAGGTGGCAATTGTTGGCTCGCAAAAAGACGCTCGCCTTACTCCTTCGCGCCTCGGCAGAGAGTTCGAGCGAGCTCGACTCTGCGCTCGGCTTGGCGTCGTTTGGTTACTTTTTATAAAAAAGTAACCGCACCGCGCGCAGCGGCTGGAAAGACCTTGACGTTGAACCAAACATGCGGTCTATTGACTTGACATTCGTGTTTTGTCAGAACACAGACCTTAAGTTTAGTTCACGTTCCGATGTATATTGAGTCCGCTACGCGCGGGGCGGTCCTTTTTTATAAAAAGGACCAAAAACTTCCGGCTGTTCGCCTCGGCTACTCGCCTGGAGAAAATTGAGCTACGACGCCAAACCTCCGACTTTTAGTCCCCACTGGGGGCCTAACGTCGTCAAACAAGTGGCGTCGCCGGGCGCTCAATTTCCTCCGCTCGCTCAACGCCTCGGCTCAATGCCGGGGTTATTTCGCCCCTGCGGGGCGATGAAGATCGAAAGAGTGTTCAAAAAGCGCGAAGCCCGGCCGCCGTTGCGAGGAGGCGTAAAGCGAGGCGCGGCAGTCGCGAGCGTCAAGCGACGAGGGTTAAGGAACCCGAGGAGTAGCGAGCGACAGCGCCGAGGTTGCTTAGACTTCTCCGCCGAAGTTATTTGTGAGCTATTTTGGCCTCTGACAACTTGCCGACGCGGAGCATAGCTCCCGCTATGCGACAAGGAGGCAAGGCAGGCAGAGGGCGAAAGAGCCGCAAAGAACGAGAGTGGAGAAGTTTAAACAACCTCAACGTAGCCCCGCAGCTCAGGTGGCAATTTTTGGTTACTTTTTATAAAAAAGTAACCGCCCCGCGCGCAGCGGTCTCAAAAGGCCTTTGACAACGGACAAACTTAATGTCTGAGGTAAAACGCTACTTGTTTTTCGGCCTCGTAGAGGCCGACAGCCCGCAACCGCACAAACAAAGGTTTGAAATGACAACTTTTAATCAACCTTAAAATTATGCACAACAGTTCAAAAAACCTTAATTCGCGTGAATATCAAATCGAGTGTTGATCGGCAGATTGCCCGTTGGCTTTGGCCGTGAAGTTGACCTCACGGATGGCGCCGGTGGGGCACTCGGGGACGCACTTGCGACACAGACGGCACTTCTGCGGATCGATCCGGGCCAGGTTGCCTTCGACGGTTATCGCCTCGAACTGGCACGCTTTGCGGCATTTGCCGCAGGCGATGCACGACACGTTGCAGTTTTTGCGCGAGATGGCTCCCTTGTCTCTGTTGCGGCACGCCACGTAGATACGGCGGTCTTTGGGACCTTTGCGGCGCAGCTCGATGAGCATCTTGGGGCACGCTTTGGCACACGCGCCGCACGCCGTACAACGATCCTGGTCCACCTCGGGCAACATGCTCACCGGATTGATGCGGATGGCGCCGAACTGGCACACCGCCTGACAGTCGCCACGCCCCAGACAGCCATATATGCACCCCGTCTCGCCGCCGTAGAGTGTCGCTATCACGGCGCAGGTCTGGGCGCCGTCGTAGCGGTTGGTGCGGGGCCTGTTGTCCCACACGCCGTTGCAGCGCACCACAGCCACCTGAGGCTCCTTCTCGGGAGGCGTCTTGCCCAGATAGTCGGCTATGGCTTTCATCGCCCCCGCGCCACCTACCGGGCAATAGAGGTTTGCAATGTCGTCATAGCCCACCAGCGCCTCGGCAAGAGAGCGGCAACCGGCATAGCCACAACCGCCGCAGTTGGCCCCCGGAAGCATGCTCTCGACCGTGTCTATGCGCTCATCCTCGTCGACTTTGAACCTCTGGGCAACGACATAGAGCACCACCGCAGATACCACGCCGATGGCACACAGGGTCAGTATGGTAAAAAGGAGTGTCGAATCCATTACATCTTTCTTATTTTAAACATTATAACCTTTTCGATCCGGTGGCGCATCAGCCAAAGCCCAAAATAATAAAGGACCACTGCCGCCAGCGCCCCTCCACCGGTAACGGCCTCGCCGAGACCCAACGCACTGCCTCCCAGCAGCACGGCCAGCATCACCAGCACGGGCATTACATAGCACCATGTTACGGCTCTGACGCCCATGGCGCGCGTCATGCTCACCACCACCTCTTCGCCGGGAGCGAACGCCGCGGCAAAATCGCTCCACACCGTAACCATTCGCTCGCCCTGCTCGCCCATGCCACAGATGGCCTGCGCCTTGCACCCTTCGCAGGCGCGATCGACCGTCATGCTCACATCGACCGATCGTTCACCGACCGACACCACTACGCCGTTATGTTCTATCTCGGGTTGCATGATCCGGTTACATTTTCGATGATAAAAATAGGATAAAAAATCAACATCACAAATTATTTATGCCACATTATCGATTTAGAATCCACATCAAGAGATACGTCGACCTTATATACAAAATATACAAAGGGCGAGCGACAGTCGGTCAAAAAAAACTGCGACCGAGAACATTCTCAGAGCGCAGTGTCAAAGCAACCTCGATGGCGCTCGGCCCGGCGCAAACAAAGTCAAGATCAGCAGCCGGGGTCCCCTGTCAGAAGCCGTATTTGCTCGTCAGGGGCATCACCCGGTCGCGACGGAAGGCCTTAGTCGAGAGTTTGAGCGTCGGGCAGAACTGGAAGCGCTTGTGTTCGTTGTTTCTGACCATCGAGTAGATCTTGTAGACGATCCGTGCATCGAAACCGGCGTTGATGATCTCCTCGCGGTGTTGACCCTCCTCGATCATGCGATAGAGGATCGCGTCCAGCACATCGTAGGGCGGCAGCGAGTCGCTGTCCTTCTGCTGGGGTCGCAACTCGGCCGAAGGCTCCTTGAGGATGATGTTCTCGGGGATGATCTCCTGGTCGCGGTTGATGTAACGCGCTATGTCATAGACCTCTATCTTGTACAGATCGCCCATGATGCTGAACGCGCCCGTGGCGTCGCCATAGAGCGTACCATAGCCCACCGCGCACTCGCTCTTGTTGGAGGTGTTGAGCATCACATAGCCATACTTGTTGGAGAGGGCCATCATCAGCGTACACCTGATCCTGGCCTGGATATTTTCTTCGGTGAGGTCGAACTCCGTGCCGCCGATCACCGGCTTCATCGTGTCGACCACCGTACGATATATCTCACTGATAGGCACCACGTTGTGCTCGATTCTCAGATTCTCGGCCATCCTGACCGCGTCGTCCACCGAGTGGTCGGACGAGAATTGCGAGGGCATCATCAGCACTTTGATATTCTCCGCGCCGAGGGTCTCCACCGCAACGGCCAATACCACAGCCGAATCGATCCCTCCCGACATGCCGATGCACGCCCGCTTGAAGCCGTTCTTGACAAAAAAGTCCTTCAGCCCCAGCTTCATGGCGCGGTAGACATTGACGGTCTTGTTCTGAGCAGGGACCTCGACCGGGGCAGCGCGGTCGAGATCGACCACCACAAAATCCTCCTCGAAACTTTTGAGCAGAGCCAGCGCCTCGCCCCGATGATTGAAAACGGCGGACGACCCATCGTAAACGATGTCGGTCTGTCCGCCTATCTGGTTGATAAACACCACCGGTTTGCCGCACGTGAAGGCTGTTTTGCGAAGATGGTCATAGCGTTTTTCGATGATGCCGCGACTGTATACGCTGGCTGCCAGATTGACCACAAGATCGACCCCGCCGCCTATCTCCAGGTCGAGCAGGTCGTCGTCAACCGCCACCAGCACACGTTTGTCATCGATCTCGACCGTCGCGCAGCCCCTCGAAGGCGAGAGGTAGCACATCTCTTCGCGCCGGACGACCTCCTTTTTGCCGATATACTCCCTGATCACGCGATCCTCGATGAACGCAGCCACGCTGACGGTCTTGTTGCCGCTGCTGTCCTGGACGGGCAGCCCCAACATCACCGCAATGTCGTCGCAATGGGAGGCGATCTCCACCAGCGTCTCCTCGCACATGTCGAGGAAGGTAACCTTGTTGAGCAGATCGAACGCCGGAACGCCGCCAATGGCCTGTTCGGCAAAGACAAGCAGTCGAACACCCTGGCGCCGTGCCTGTTCGATGCTGTTGATGATTTTGATCTTGTTCTCCTCAAAATCGCCGATAGTGTAGTTGAGTTGTGCCAACGCGATCTTCATCTCCGGGATTTTTCAATTAGCAAGAGGAGGGCATATCCCCATTTATCGGTGCAAATATACGATTTTTGAACCGAATCCCCAACATCGGATGTCCATAAATATTTTCTCTCACAAAAGATGGTTATCTTTGTTGTCGGTCGCGGCGTTGATACGGCTGCGCGGCTCGCGGTCAGCGAGGCCTTAGAAACTTTATTGCTCCAAAAAAAAATCCTGGCATGAAAAACAGATTGTCCCCCTTTGCAACTGCCTTTGCAGTGCTGGCCATGACGGGCTGCTCGAAGAGCCCCCGGGTCGAAAAGATGAATGTAATATACATCATGGCCGACGATCTGGGGTACGGCGATCTGGGTTTCACGGGTCAGAGCCGTTTCGAGACCCCCAACATCGACCGCCTGCGGGCCGAAGGCATGTTGCTGACAGAGCACTACTCGGGCTGTACGGTCAGCGCCCCCTCGCGCTGTGCACTGATGACGGGGCTGCACACCGGCCACTGTTTCATCCGAGGCAACCTCGAGATCGGCGCCGAGGGACAATTGCCTCTGCCCGGGGGCACCTACACCATGGCCCGAATGTTCGAGCAGGCGGGTTACGCCACGGGAGCCTTTGGCAAGTGGGGGCTGGGCTATCCCGGCTCGGAGGGCGACCCGGTGAATCAGGGTTTCGACGAGTTCTTCGGCTACAACTGCCAGCGGCAGGCCCACCGCTACTACCCCACCCACCTGTGGCGCAACCGCGACAGCGTCATCCTGCACGGTAACGCCGGTTATGCCCGCGGCGACTACGCCCCCGACCTGATCCAGGCGCAGGCGCTGCGGTTCATAGCCGACAATCGCAACAAACCATTCTTTCTCTATCTGGCTATCGTTCAGCCCCATGCCGAGCTGCTGGCGCCCGAGGACAGTCTGATGGAGCGTTACCGCGGCCGTTTCGACGAACAACCCTACCTCGCCCGGGCGGGCGGCGATTACGGCCCGGGGATGACCGTGATCGACTACTGTTCGCAGAGCGAACCCTACGCCACCTTTGCCGCCATGGTGGGGCGCATCGACCGTTACGTGGGCGAGGTGATGGCCGAGTTGCGGCGTCTGGGCCTCGACCGCAACACGCTGGTTGTGTTCACCTCCGACAATGGTCCCCACCGCGAAGGGGGCGCCAATCCCGACTATTTCGACAGTTACGGTCCTTTCCGCGGTGTGAAACGCGACCTCTATGAGGGGGGCATCCACCTTCCGCTGGTCGTACGGGCCCCCGGAATGGTCGAGGCGGGCAGTTCGAGCGACCACATCTGCGCCGGGTGGGACATGCTGCCCACGATGGCCGAGCTGGCAGGCGTCGAGTTGCCGGGGCCCACAGACGGCATCTCGATCCTGCCGACGCTCACCGGCAAGGGAGCCCAGGGCGAGCATCCCTATCTTTACTGGGAGTTTCACGAGCTTGGTGGCCGCGTTGCTGTGCGCATGGGTCGGTGGAAAGGCGTGATGCTCAACGTTTCGGAGCGCGAAAAGGCCACCTTCGAGCTTTATGACCTGTCCGTTGACCGCCACGAGGACCACAACGTAGCCGTCGAGCACCCCGAAGTAGTTCAAAAGATCAAGGAGATCATGCGCACCGCCCGCACCCCGTCGGAGGTGTTCATCTTCGACAATGCATCGATATATGTCTGACGATAAGGCTTGTCCGGGAGTTATCTTATTGTTGTCTTCAGATGCCTTTCGGGGCGGGGCCGCTTCGTGCCTTCATAATAAATAATTGCCTTCATGCACAAAAGCGGCAAAGCCGGTCCCCGAACAGAGGGACCGGCTTTGTCGCTTAAATTCAACTAACCCATTATTTTTGCAGGATCACCCTGACGGTGCGCTCGCCGTGGTCGAACATCGCCACACGGGCATCGCGATAGCCAAGCGCCGAGACGGTATACGCGATAATTTACGCGCCCTACTCTCTTCCCAGCGCCTTGTCGATCGCCGCCAGACACTTCCGGTGGGCCACTTTCAGCAGTTCGGGGGCTGTGGCATAGTGGTTCCAGTAGCTTTCGTTGAACAACTCCAGCGACAGAGCGCCGTCGAAACCCTTTGCCACCAGCATCGGCAATATCTCACCGTAGGGGCAGATGCCCTCGCCGGGGAAAGTACGGTCGGCATCGGTCAACTCGTTATAGGCCGGAGCGCCGGGGTAGTCGTTCAGGTGGATCACCGGCATCTGCGAAATGTCGAGCAACGCCAGCGAAGCGAACGAGTTGCCGCCGCGATAGAGGTGATAGAAGTCGAGCAGCAGCCCGGCGTCCGAACGTCCGCTCTCCAGCGCCACGGCCTCCACCTGCCAGACGCGGCTCATGATCCTGTGGCCCCACAACTCGACTATGGGCCTCACGCCCAGCGCACGGCCATAGTCGAGAATCTCGGCATACTGACGGCCATATTCGGGTATGTCGGCCAACTCCCAGCCCGTCAGGCCCTTGCCCGTAGCGGCCATGCAACGGCTGCCGAGCTTCGCAGCCAGCTCGAGGTCCTGTTTCATCGCCTCGAGCCCCTCCTGGTGAGTCTTGGGATCGCTGCTCAGCCAGGTAGCATGGCCGATCAGGTTCTCCAGCACCAGGCCGCGCTCACGGATCAACCGGGCGATGCTGTCGACACTGCCGCCCTCGTCGATATACCTGTAAACATCTCTGATCCACAGCTCGATGCCGTCGAAACCGGCATCGGCCACGGCGTTGATCTGTTCGGGAACCGAAAGGTTATAGGCCTGTATGGTCGAAACATTGAGGCTGAGGCGAAAAGGCAGCTTGCCGTCATCCGTTTTCCTGTCGCACTTCTTGTCGCAGCACGAACAGAGCACGACAACCATCGCCGCCAGGGCAAAAAACACTTTTTTCATATTCAAATTATCAGTAAGTCGTCTTTTTGAAAAATTCGGCGCCGCGTTCGATCGAGCGTTTCGAGTCGGTGGGTTTGTCGTGCTCGACGATGTAATACCTGACCCCGGCCTTGCCACATTGGCGGAAAATCGCCGGATAGTCGAGTATGCCGTAACCCAGGTCCTCGAAGTTGCGATCCTGACCGCTGCTCATATCCTTCATATGGATGACAGGGAAGCGTCCGGGGAACTTTTTCATCACCGCCAGCGGATCGGCGTCACCCTTGGCCGCCCAGTAGATGTCGAACTCCATGTTGCAGAACCTGGGGTTCAAAGCCGGGACCAGCACATCGTAGGGCACCACGCCGCCAATGGGGGTAAACTCTATCGCATGGTTGTGGTAGAGGAGCTTGATGCCCTTTTTGGCACAATACTCGCCCACTTTGTTCAGGGCGGCGGCCCACTCTTTCCATCCGTCGATGGTGGCGTTGTACTTTTTGGTGGTGCTGTAGCAGGCCAGATATTTGGCCCCGGCCGTTTTGCACTCGGCGATGCTTTTGTCCAGGCCGTCATACTTGCCGTCGATGGCGTCGATCACATCATTGGTCGCCACGCCCCAGATCACTGTCTTCAGGTGCAGCCCGTCGAGAAATTTGCGGCACTCCTGGGGGCTCATGCCGTAGTTGTCGTTGCGTTCCACCTGCGAGTAACCTAATTGGGAGATGCAGGTAAAACACTCTTTAGGGTTGTCCTGCAGCCACTTGCCTCCAATGCGCTTGGGGATGATGCCGAACGTTTTGATCTTGTGGGCGCCCTGGGCCTTGTCGGCCTTCCCGGCTGCATACAGCACAGGGGAAGCCATCACGGTGGCCAGAGCCAGCGTGGCAATAATTGTTTTTTTCATCTTTCGGATCAGATATTGGGTAATTTCCAGGGTGAACGATAGGTGGGTTTGAGATATTTGTTGGCTTCGGCGTCGTTGAAGCTCGCTTTCGTTTCGTCATAGACCAGCGCCTTGCCCGTGCGGGCAGCGATGTTGCCCAGATGGCCATATTTGGCGCAGAAGTTGCCTCGCTCGACGGTGCACGCCGTGTCGAAATTGCGCGATTTGACCGCTTCGACAAACTCACGGCAGTGATCGCGGTGAGCCACATCGTTGCTGCCCTTGACCTTCTGGGGCTCGAGGCCGCGGTTCTTCTCGGGGATCACCTCCCAGCCGCCGCGGTCGGCCACGACCGTGCCATTGACGCCCTTGAAGGCCAGGCCGTAGTTGCGCCCATAGAAGCCTGTCTCGGTGCCGGCGCACTGGATCCAGTTCATCAGACAGTCGCCGAAGTCGTAGCTGATGGTCATCGTGTCGAAGGTCTCCGAGGCGTAGTCGGGACGCAGATATTTGCCGCCGCGAGCCACGATGGCCTTGGGCAGGGTGGTCTTGCCGAGCCCCCAGAGGCCCATGTCGAACAGGTGCACGCCCCAATCGCTCACCAAACCGCCGCCGTAGGACCAGTACATGCGCCAATAGCGGTTCCAGCGCCCCTCGTTGAACGGACGCAGGGGAGCCGGGCCCAGCCACATGTCATAGTTGAGGTCGGAGGGAGCGGCAGTGTCGGGCATAGGCGGCAGACCGGCTGCATAGTCGAAGTTGCCCCAAATGTCGACCTTGGCCACACGACCCAGCTGGCCGCTCTGGATAAAGTCGGCCATCTGGGCCCAGTACTTGCCGCTGCGCTGCTGCTGACCCACCTGGATCACACGATTGTAGCGTTTGGCGGCGCGGACCATGATGTCGCCCTCGGCAATGGTGTTGGCGATCGGTTTCTCGACATAGACATCCTTGCCCGAGGCGCAGGCGTCGACGAACATCAGACAGTGCCAATGGTCGGGCGTGCCGATGATGACAGCGTCAAGCTCCTTCATCTCGAGCAATTTGCGGTAGTCGTTGAACATCTTCGGTTTGACACCGCGCAGCTTGAGCACGTCTTCGGCCCTCTGGTCCATGTACTCCTGTTTGACATCGCACAACGCCACACAATCGACGTAGGGAACCAACAGAAAGTCTTTCAGATCGTTCCAGCCCATATTGCGGCAACCGATCAGCCCCACGCGAAGTTTGTCGCTCGGAGCGACTTTAGTGGCCTCCTCGGCTGCATGCAACAGGTCTTTCTGCAGGAGCGGCGAAATTACCGTAGCTGCTGCCACGCCAAAAGCGGCATTGCGGAGAAAATCTCTGCGTGTCAACATTGTCTCAAATTTTAAGAGTTTGTTTTAAAATATTAAGTTCAATATATTAGATTCGAGTTGTTTAGATTTGATATTTCGGGAACTTTCCGCCTCTTTTCCGCGCTTTTGCCCTGACGATCCTCCCCCCCCCCTTTACATAGCCCGCTATGCGCGGGAGATCGTCAGGGCAAAATCATCGAACAACAGATCGGAAATTCCTCCGAAATATTTTTAAACAGACTCTAAGAAACTGTTTAAAATTTATTCATCGAAAATCTTATGGCTCTTGTTTCGCGCTTTTTGCGCCTCCTCCTCGTTACATGGGAACCACCATGCGCCTTGTCGGAGGCGCAAAAATCATCGAAAAATATCTCATAATCTTTTTCGCGAATAAAATTAAACAGTTTCTAAGGTTTTTATCGATCATTATCAACTTCGTCGCAAATCCAAATACGAAAGTAGTAAAAATTTTCAACAAAATCGGTTTAGATAGATAAAAAATGCTCTCGAAGCAAAAAAAAATCACCGGCGGGGGCAAAATTACAGCGAACCTCGATCGGCGAGCTCTCTCCACAGGGAGCCGCCAATTGAGATTCGACAGAGCAGGCAGACGGGTTACAGCCTTGTGTATACGTCATTAATAGCATTGACCGTCAAGCCGTTGAGCACAGCGGCAGGGGCGTCCCCGGTCGGCAGGGTGATGGTGCGCGTCTCGCCCGGCAACAGGTCGAAGAAGTTGTCCGAAAACAGACCGGCCACACCATTATAATAATAGGGCCACATTTTTGGCCAGTTTGTCGGTAGTAACCCTGACCGCAACCGTACCGTCGCTGGCCACCCAGCAGGAGCCCTTGCAGAAGGTGCGTTTGCCGTTGACCTCGAACAGAAAGCTGCGCCCGCGGCCATCGCTGTCGTCCTCCTGAACCAGACGCATGGTGCGGATGCCGACCTTCAGGGTGCGCTCGTCGAGCAGCTCGCCGCCCTTTTTCAGTTGCACCTTCAACTCGTAGAGGTTGGCCGGGCCGTCGCCATTGGGATA
Source organism: Bacteroidia bacterium (assembly GCA_025999315.1). Taxonomy (GTDB): domain Bacteria; phylum Bacteroidota; class Bacteroidia; order Bacteroidales; family Rikenellaceae; genus JAIRQC01. The sequence continues at coordinate 51,388 of BNXD01000004.1, forward strand.
CCACAGCCGGGGAGCGATCACGTCGAAGCCCATCCATCCGGGCGTGGAGACCGAGCCCGGATGGCCCAGACCCCACTTGCCGATCATGGCGGTGCGATAGCCTGCCTCGCGGAACATGTGCCCCATAGTGCGCGTGTCGGCGGGCATGGGACGCTGGCCTTCGAGGTAGGGGTTGTCGAGCATGGCACGGTGGTTCCACACATCGCCACGGGTTCTGAACTCGTCGTTGTTGCGCACCGGCGAGTGACCGCCGTGGAGCCCCGTCAGCAGGCTCGCGCGCGACGGGGCCGAGATCGGTGCGCCGGCATAGTGCTGTGTGAAACGGATGCCCGCGCCGGCCAGAGCGTCTATGTTGGGCGTCTCGATGAGTTTCTGTCCATAGCACCCCAGATCGCCGTAACCCAGATCGTCGGCCAGGACAAAGATGGCGTTGGGGCGCAGAAGGGGTTGCGTAACGGTTGTTTTGGAGCCTTTTGTTGCGGTTGCGATTGCGGTTGCAGCCGTGGCGGGGGCGATCGCCGTCGCACAGGCAACCATCGGCACAAGCCATCGAGAGTCCGTTTTCATTTGCCATATTTTGCTATATGGTTGTAGAATATCGCAGGATGCGTCTGGGCGATCTTCAAGCAAGTTTGTATTGCTCTCGACTTTCGTTATATTTGCACTACTAAACAAAATTATATAAAATAATTTGATAATGAAGATCGGAAATCTTACCTTTTTCCTCTTTACGCTGGCCGCTTCGTCCGTTTGTCAGGGATTTGGGCATCCGATCAGATCAGGCGCCGGGCGACAGGGTTCCATTCGATTTCATCAAGAACAAAAACCCGATGTACTGGCGGCGTCAGCTTCAGAAAAAAATAAGAGACTCCCGCGATAAACGACTTGCGCCGCCCCATTTTCGGAGCGGCGCAAGTCGTTGTTGATCAAATAAGTCGGTTTAACAGTCAGACGTGGCGATAAGAACAATAGAGGGGTCGCCCGCCCACGGTCGGAATATGATCAGAATATCGCCACTCCGAACGACAACCCGATCATCTTCATGTTGTTGCCCGAGATGCGGGAGGTATTGTTTATGGCGCTGTTGAAGTCGTTGGTGAAGGTGGTGTAAAAATTGGCAGGCGTGAAGATCCAGTCGTACTGCAGAGCAAAGATCAGCCTTGTGCGGGGGCAGACCGCGTAGAGGAAGTTGAGCCGACCGGTTACGTACCCCATCGAGGCCGTGCGGTCGTGCGTGTCGTCGTTGTAGAACCATTTATACTGCGCCAGATACTGAATATTGACGTTCTGCTCCTTGAGCATCACCGAGTGAGCGGGCAGTTGCATGGTCATCAGACCAACCCCCATGCAGGGTTGCAGGTCCACCTTGGACGAGATGGCAAACTTGGCGAACAGACCGCCCGCCAGCCTGAACGTGGCGCTGGGGGTCGAGCAGGAGTTGTCCGAAAGTATCTCTCTCGGATAATATTGCGCCCCGTCCCTGGGGGTGGGAAAATCTTCGATCTGGTAACCCTTTTTCTTCGGTCCGGGCAGCAGCCCCAACCCCAGATCGGCAAAAAACCCGACATGGTCGGTCAGCAGCACATTCATTCCCACTCGCAGATCGGTGTTCAGCGGGCGCGGAAGGCGAGAGTTGACAAAACCGACCGGGTTCCACCGGTTGAGTCCCACCATCTCCGAGAGCTGAAAATTGAACCACGCCCTCATTTCGGGCTCATATGCGCGGACCGGCCGCACTGCAGAGGTTTGGGTCCCGTAGACCCCTGCAGAGGCGGGCTGCGTCTGCAGCGACTGCGCCGAAGAGGATTGCGCCTTTGTATTGTCATAATACGACGGGGCGAATTGCGTCGTCGATGGCTGAGGGCGAGGCGGTTGAGCCTCAGTGGGCGGCACTTCGACAGGTTGCGGCGTCGGCGTCGGAGCAGGCATGGCCTGAACCTGAGTGGGTTGCGTCTGAACAGGCTGGGCAGACTGAACCGACTGGGCAGGCTGGGCAGGCTGGGCCGGTTGAGCGGTCTGGACCGGAGTCGTGTCCTGGGTCTGATCTTCGGGTTTGGAATTGTCGGTCTGGGCAGCGGTCGCCCCGATCGCGAAAAGCGTAATGACCAGAAGATATATCTTTTTCATATTACTCTAATAAAGTTCGACCGTAGGGGTTGTATATTCAAAACCGGCGCTGCTGTCGGAAGGGATCAAAGTGTGCCCCGACGGTTTCTGGCATGGCTACCCCTCCGGCGACGACTGGATCGTGGCCCGCGCGGACGGCTCCCTCGCCCCCGAAGATGAACACAAACTCGAGAGGATGATCGCAAGTCGCAATGACGGCCCATTATAAGAAACATCAAACAACGTCCAAAAATATGAAAAGGTTTTGTTTTGCAGCAGCGTTTCTATTGTTGGCGGCGTGTGCCAAGGAGAGTTCCGACTGGACCGAAGCAGCGCCTTTGGTGCCGGTGTCGCTGGCCGGTATCGAGGCGGTGAACATCGACAACCAGGGAGCCTCTCCCGTGGTGAGCGCGGAACCCATACGCAAGGAGGCCTACATGATAGGCATCAAATGGACGACAGACGATTCGGACCCTTTCGGCAACCAGTCGATCTCCGCTGCCTTTGGATCATCTTCGGGCTACACGCCGGGCGATGTGGCCAAAAACTTCACCAAACGGATATATACCATCGAACAGTTCAACGCCAAAAACCCCGCCGGGGCCAACGTTTCGCAATATTTCAAGGCGATAAAATACCTTCCCGAGCAGATCGACGAAGGCTTCGTGCTGCTGGTCGCTCCCGATCCCGGGCCGCACACATTCAGGGTGGTCTACTCTTTCAACAGCGCCAGTTTTGAATATACAACCCCTACGGTCGAACTTTATTAGAG
>BNXD01000005.1 GCA_025999315.1 Bacteroidia bacterium
GAGAATTTGGTGCGCTCGGCCATCGCTCCCGAGACAATGGTGGCCGCCGTGGCTGCAAACACCGTCTGGAATATCAGGAAGCCCTCCACCGGCAAACCGTTGTCAAAGAAGCTCAGATCGAACAGGTTGGGCGTGCCCATGAACCCTCCCGCGGCGAACATGATGCCGAAACCGGTGAAAAAGAACAGCAGCGAGCCTGTGATGAAGTCGACGAAGTTCTTCGTCAGTATGTTGGCCGTATTTTTGGCGCGAGTAAAACCCGCCTCTACCAGCGCAAATCCGGGCTGCATAAAGAAGACGAGCATCGCCGCAAGCAGCATCCACACCGTGTCGAGCGAGCAGGCCAGATCGGCAAGCGTATCGATGGCAGAGGCTTCGGCTGCCGGGGCGACCTCTACGAGGGTTTCAGTTACTGCCACCGTGGCGTCTGTTACCTCAGGAGAGGACTCCTGGGCAAAAACTTTCGGGATGGACAAAATCCCTGCTATCAGCATCAGCGACATCGCTGCCAATGTCGAACGTTTTATCTTGAGAAGTGTTTTCATGGCTTTTTACATTTAGGCATTGTTATTTTGTATCGGAGTTGTAGAGTGTGGCATCGCCGCGCTTGCCCGTGCGGATGCTTATGGCATCTTCGGCCGGATATATGAAGATGCGTCCGTCGCCGACCTCGCCCGTATAGGCGGTTTTGCGTATGGCCTCGACAGCCTTCTCGACATTGATGTCGCGCACGATGATGCTCAGCAGGATACGCTCGATAGAACTGGTGTCGTAAACGATGCCGCGGTAGATGCGTTCCTGGCGGTCCGATCCGATGCCCCTCACTTCCGAGTAGGAAAACCAGTCGATGTCTACAGCATTAAGCGCCTCTTTTACGCTGTCGAACTTGGTTTTGCGGATAATTGCTTCGATCTTTTTCATAAGACAGTTTTTAAAGTTAAACAACATATATTATGCGCATAATATCCCGAATGTTTCTCTGATGCAAATTTACCGGAGGATGACCTGTTTTTGGCCGACACAAAATGGGGTAAATTTTTTTGCAGCTTCTTTTGTTCTGTTTAGTTATTTTATATGGTCAAATTAATTTGGATTCAAACAAAAAACAGGCCTTACGCTTTAAGATAGTAAGTCGCGGCAAGAGTGTCGCCGCTCGACGACTTTTGCTGCGACAGGGTATTTTGCATAAAAAAGTCCGGCAAACTGTCGGTTTGCCGGACTTGTCCAAGATAGATTCAGCCCTGTTCTAAAAACAAATTTTTATATCATATTGATCGATATGGGATCTACTGTATCCCGTGAAACATTTTGAATCTGCTGACGGCCCGCTCGAGCGTGTCGGAGGTTGAAACATCGGGTTGACCTGCGAAAAAGTCGACCGCAACGGGGTTTTTCCGGGAAGTCGTTTTGCGCCACAACCCCGTCGCCACTCCATTCTCGACGATCACCGGGCGGAATATGCCGTTGCTCGAGACCGCCCGGGCATGGTGTGAGGCGCAAAGCACCGCCCGACGGTCGCGATAGGCCACGATATATTCGTCGAACGCGGGCAGCAGCCACAGTCCGCTCCCGTCGCCGCCTGCTCTGAGGTTTTGCGGGATCAGATACTGCAGCCCCTCGATCTTTTCAACGACAAAATCCCCTCGCAGAGCCTCGGCCCCGGCCCTTGCATCGCCCATTGTGAGGCCCGACCACCAGGCAAAGTCGACTGTCGAGGCCGGAGCATGAGAGGTGAAGTAGCTGCGGGCCAGACGCTCCAGCGCCTCCTCGCGAGGCAGTGTACGCGCCTTAGGCGCACGTTCGGCCAGCAGGGCGCAGGTTTGTTTGCCTCCCCGCACGGGGCCGCTGCACACCACCCCGTCGATCTCTGCCCGCATCGCGATGTGGTAGAGCCTCGCCGCATCGATCGCTATCCCGGCCCCCTTCAGCGCCATGCCGATCTCCTCGCGGGTCATCGCGTGGCCGCCTTCCAGAGCCCGGATCATCACCTCGTTGCTGCGGACGATGGTCGCCTGGTCGAGACCGAGCTCTCTATCGCGCGCACGCATCGACGCCCTGATACGTGGGGCCGTCAGCTCCAGCATCCAGCGTATGTTTGCCGCCGGGACCAGATGCCACGTTGGCCTGAGCACGTGCGTGCGCAGTATGTCGCCCCTGTCGAACGCCTCCTGCACCGCGGCCTCGCCGCATCCCGGCGACCGCACTCCGACGGCCCATTTGACCATGTTGAAATCCTGCGCCTGCATCGCCCCCATCCACGCCACCACCTCGGCCGGCGAGCCGAACGAGGTGTCGGACAGACGGTGCGAGGCCACCCGCAGCCGGGCTATGTCGACAGGATGTTGCATAGATTGGTTCTTTAGATGTTGCATGGATTGGTTCTTTAATTGTTATTGCGGCTCGAAGAGCCGCGCAGCCCGCAGCCACACTCTGCGTCTGCTGGGCGAAGGAGGAAGGCGGGCGTCCTTTTGCCCGCCAACTTCTCGACGACCGAAGCGGGAGCTTAAGTCCACTTGTGGACTATGCCCTGCGATCGACAACCTGTTTTTCGACTCCCCGCCCGCTCCCCCCAGCGGCAAAGCCGCTGCCGGGCGAGGGAGTCGGCAGTTTTGACAGGCAAAACTGCAAGATAAATCTAATATGATTAAGTATTGCCATCGCAACTCGCAGAGCTTTGCTCCTCACCTCATTTCACAACAGACTGTATATTATATATTTAATCGAAAGGCGCATTCGATTTTCAACTGTTAATTCGTATTTACTTAGATTGTTATTGCGCCCCGCCCCTGCGCACGAAGGCCGCATCAAAACACGCCCTAATATTCGATCGGCTCCGTCTCGCCGCGCAGCACGCGCAGGGCGTTGAGCGCCAGGGCTTCGAGCTCGTTTTCGCCCGGCATTGCAACCACCGGGGCCAGAAACCCGACCATCCGGCCGATCGATCCGCAAACCTGCTCGCTGTGGGCGATGCCGCCGGTGAGGATTATGGCGTCAACCTCTCCCGCGAGCGCCGCCGCCATCGCGCCGATCCATTTGCCGACGTTGTAGCACATCGCTTCGTGCACCAGGGCCGCCTTGCGATCGCCCCCGGCGGCCATGCGCTCCACTTCGCGCATGTCGCTGGTCGAGAGCAGCGACACGAAACCGCCCCCGCCCGTCAGCATCCGCGTCATCTCGGCCTCGGTGTAACGTCCGCTGAAACACATCTTTACAAGGTCGCCCGCCGGGACAGAACCCGCCCTTTCGGGCGACAGTGGCCCCTCACCGTCCAGCGCGTTGTTCACATCGACGACCCGGCCTCTGCGGTGCGCCCCCACCGAGACGCCCCCGCCCATATGGGCCACGACGAGGTTCAGCTGCTCGTATTTTTTGCCCGCGCGGTCGGCATACAGGCGGGCTACTGCCTTCTGGTTGAGCGCATGGAACACCGACCGGCGTTTGATATGGTCGATGCCCGTGATCCGCGCCACATCTTCCATCTCGTCCACCACCACAGGGTCGGCGACGAGCGCCAGAGCCCCCGTGCGGTCGGCTATCCGGCGTGCGATCAATCCGCCGAGGTTCGAGGCGTGGCGACCGTGGGCATTGGTCGACAACTCGTCCGCCATGGCCTCGTTCACACGGTAGACCCCCGACGGAATGGGGCGCAGCAGCCCTCCGCGGCCGATCGTCGCATCGATCGAGGCTACTTCGATCCCCTCCTGTTCCAAAGCCCCGAGCGTCAGCCCGAGGCGAAAATCCAGCTGCTTCTCCACGGGCCCAATGGCGCTCAGCTCCTGATCGCTATGGCGCAGTATACGCTCGAAGAGCATCTCGGAATCGTCGAAAACGGCGATCTTGGTCGATGTCGACCCCGGATTGATGGTCAGTATTCTGTACCCGTTGTGCATTTATAAGGTTGGGTTTTTATAATCAAAAGGCAAAGACACCCCAATCGCCCCGCAGGGGCGAAGTAACCCCGGCATTGAGCGCCGGGCGATTTTTTGGCGGCAACAAGCAACAAACGCCCAGCGCAGCGACTGAATAGGCCTTGAAGCAACGCAAAAACAAACGGTCTATTCCTTAACAAAATAACGCATTTTACCCAACCTTTTAAATGCACAACGGGTTTGTCGAATAATTTTCAGACAAACTCTAAGAAACTGTTTAATTTTATTCGCGAAAAAGATTATGTTCTCGTTGGCTTCGCCTTTCTCCTGCTGTTGGCGGGCAAAGGGACGCCCGCCCTTCTCCTCGTCGCTCGGCAGAGTTTTCGAGCAAGCTCGACTCTGCGCTCACTTCTTCGTCGATTCGCACCTCGGCAGAGTTTTCGAGCAAGCTCGACTCTGCGCTCGGTTTGTCGTCGATTTTCGACGATTTTTGCGCCTCCGACAAGGCGCATAGCGGTGTTCTATGTAACGCGGAGAAGGTGCAAAAAGCGCGAAACAAGAGCCATAGGATTTTCGATGAATAAAGTTTAAACAGGTTCTAAAGACAGGCCAGAGCGATGGAATAAAGTTTTGTCTCCCGGGGGTCGCTGCGCGAGGTGAGCACGCAGGGCACTTTGGCGCCCATGACCATGCCGGCGTGGAGCCCTCCGGCGATGGAGGTGGTGCATTTGAAGAACGAGTTGCCCGCGTCGATGTTGGACATGCACAGTGCATCGGCGTTGCCCGCCACGGCGCTTCCGCGCAGTTTCTTGATCGCTACGGCCTCGGGGTAGAGCGCCACGTCGATGGCCAGCGGTCCTTCGGCGATGGCGTCGCCGAACTCGCCGCGGTCGGACATCTTCGACAGTATCGCCGCGTCGACGCACGCCGGCAGTCCCGCCGACATCTGCTCGGTCGGGGCGATAAGGGCCACCTTGGGCCTGTCGACCCCCAGTTTGCGCGAGACGGCGATCAGGTGGCGCACTATGGCGCACTTCTGCTGAAGGTCGGGATAGGTCAGCACCGCCACGTCCGATACGGGCAGAAGTTTGGGATAACCGGGCAGTTGCAGCACCAGCAGATGGCACAGCACCCCTTTGGGCGGCACCAGGGCATACTCCTTGTTGAGGATGCCGCGCATGTATTTGTCGGTGGAACACAGCCCTTTCATCAGTATGTCGCCCTTGCCCGCGGCCACCATCCCCACGGCCATATCCACCGCCTGGACATCGCTCTGAGCCTCGATGATGACAAAACGCCCCGGATCGATGTTCTGCTCACGGCAAACATTCTCGATCTGAGAGCGTTGCCCAACCAGCGTGGCCTCCACAAGCCCTATCTCCATGGCCTCGGCCACCGACTCGATGGTATGCGCATCCTGCCCCCACGCCACAACGAGCCTCTTTCGCCCGCCCTTGAGCGCGGCGGGGATAAACTCTTCCAGTTTTTTTATCATGATCGGACTTTCTGTATATTTGGAATTTACGTTAAAAGGCTACGTGCTGCCGGCCTTGCATGGCAAGGCCGAAAAACAAGCAGTTTTTACCATAGATTTCAGGCCTGGCCGTGATAGATGTCAAGAATATGGCGTTGCCACAATATCCGCCCTTCAGCCTACTCCGACCGCCTTTTGAGCAGGCGGAAGGTGTCGGTGGCGATGACCAGCTCTTCGTCGGTGGTGGCCACCACGACCTTGACCCTCGACGAGGGCTTGGAGATGAGCTTGTCTTCGCCGCGGGCGTTTTCGTTGGCGGCCCTGTCGAACTCGATGCCCATGAACTCCATATCCTCACACACGGCGCGACGTACGCCGGGGTTGTTCTCACCCACCCCGCCGGTGAAGACCACCATGTCGACCCCGCCCATGATGGCGGCATACTCGCCGATGAACTTCTTGATGCGCGCGGTGTACATCTCGATGGCCAGCGTCGCGCGTTCGTTGCCCGCCTTCGAGGCTGCCTCCACGTCGCGCATGTCGGAGGAGATGCCCGAGATGCCCAGAAGCCCCGACTGCTCGTTGATTATCGTACGCAACTTGTTGTAGCTCAACTCATCTTTCTCGGCTATGTAAAGCAATGCTCCGGGGTCGACCGTTCCACAGCGCGTGCCCATGATCAGCCCGTCGGTGGGGGTGAAACCCATCGACGTGTCGTACGATCTGCCGTTGAGCAGCGCCGTCACCGAGGCGCCGTTGCCGATGTGGCAGGTGATGATCTTCGAGGTTTCCTGCTCGAGCCCGGTCATGGCGCAGCTCTTGTTGGCCACGAACTTGTGGCTCATGCCGTGGAAGCCGTAGCGACGCACCCGCAGACGCAGGTAATATTCGTAGGGGATGGCGTAGAGGTAGTTTTTGGGCGGGATGGTCTGGTGCAGCTGGTTGTCGAACGAGGCCACCTGCGGCAGGTTGGGCAGCAGGTAGGAGATGGCCTCGATGCCCACCAGGTTGGCGGGGTTGTGCAGCGGAGCCAGCGGCGCGCACAGGGCGATCTTCTCGACCACATCTCTGGTGATCCGGGTGCTGTCGTTGAAATACTCGCCTCCGTGGGCCACGCGATGCCCGACGGCCTTCAGGTCGGCCAGCGTCTCGATCACCCCGTACTTTTCGTGCGTCAGGGCGTGAATGATCATGCTCACCCCCTTGGTGTGGTCGGGGATGGCCGTTTTCTCCTCGTGAACAGGCTTGCCTTCGATCATGGGAGTGTGGACAAAACGCCCTTCCGGCTGTCCGATGCGTTCGATGAGCCCTTTGGCATAAAGGATGTGCTCGTCCATGGTGATCATCCTGATCACCTGATACTTGATGGAACTGCTGCCGCAGTTTAGAACAAGGATTACCATATCGTTTCGATTGTTATGATGCTTTTTATGCGAATTAACAGTTTAAATTGATTTATGTCGTTCGCCAAAATGAATTATATAACTAAATATCAATATGCTATCATCGCCTTAAAAGGACTGCTTCTTGCCCTTCGCCCAAAAAGCGCAGAGTGTGGCTGCGGCTGTGTCGGCCTCTGCGAGGTCGAAAAAACAGTTGAAAATAAATGCCTTATAGTAATGTGCTTTTCAAAGCGCCTTTTTGCGGAACTAATTTTCAACTGTTAATTCACATTTTTTACGTGTGAAGATCAAGTCCCGGTCTTCAGGGCGGCGGCCTGGCAGGCGGTGATGGCTATCAGACCTGTGATGTCATCGACCGAGCAGCCGCGCGAGAGGTCGTTCACCGGCGCGGCCATGCCCTGCAATATGGGCCCGATGGCCTCGGCGTGAGCCATGCGCTGCACCAGCTTGTAGCAGATGTTTCCCACGTTCAACGATGGAAATACCAGCACGTTGGCCCGGCCGGCGATCTTGCTGCCGGGGGCTTTTTTGGCGGCGATGCCGGGGATTATGGCGGCATCCGACTGCATCTCGCCGTCGATCTGCAGCGTGGGGTCCATCGATCGGGCCAGACGGGTGGCTTCGACCACCTTGTCGACCATCGGATGGCTGGCCGAACCCATGGTCGAGAAGCTCAGCATGGCGATACGCGGCTCGAACCCGACGATGCCTCGCGCCGTGCGCCCCGTCATCACCGCTATCTCGGCCAGCTGGTCGGCCGTAGGATCGGGGTGTACGGCGCAGTCGGCGAAGAGCATCATGCCGTTCTCGCCGAAGATGGTGTCCTGCAGCAGCATGATGAACGCCCCAGAGACGACGCTCACCCCGGGCATGGTCTTGATATATTGAAAAGCGGGACGCAACACGTCGCTGGTGGCGTTGTCGGCCCCGGCCACCTCGCCGTCGGCATCGCCGGCCTTGACCATTACGGCCCCCAGATAGAGCGGGTCGCGCAACTGCCGGGCGGCCTCTTCGCGCGTGAGGCCCTTGGCGGCGCGCAGCTCCATCATAAGGTCGATGTAACGCTCCTGGCAGGGGTTGTCGTCGGGGTCGACGATCGAAGCCCGGCCGATGTTTTCCAGATAGTAGTCGTCGGCCAGCGCCATCACTTTGGCGTGATTGCCCAGAAGGATCACCTCGGCCAGCCCCTCGCGGATGACGGCGTCGGCAGCCTTCAGGGTGCGCGGCTCGGTGCCTTCGGGCAGCACTATCCGCTGCAGGTTGCGTTTGGCCTTCTCTTTGACGCTCTCTATGAAATCCATAGTTTTATCGATTGATTTTAATGCCCATACAGTATCCCAGCCAAACGACCAGAGTGCAGACGACTATCGACGCGACCGCATAGAGAAGCGCGCCCCGCATGTTGCCGCCCCGCAGCAGCCCCAACAGCTCCCACGAGAAGGCCGAAAAGGTAGTGAAGCCCCCGCAGAACCCCACGACCATCGGAGCCATAGCCCACTGGCGTCCCCAGCCCATCAGCAGCCCGATCAGCAGCGACCCCGCGATGTTGACCGCGAGGGTGCCGCAGCCGAAGGCGCCCGCCGTGCGCGAGACCATCAGCAGCGAGACCAGATAGCGGCACACCGAGCCTGCAAAACCGCCCGCGCCTACCAGCAATATTGTTCCGAGCATAGGTTTTTTATTTCTCGTAAATTATCTCACAAAGATAGCGATTTGCTACGGGTCGGCAAAACCCGCCGGAGGTTTATTTGAAGGATGCGTTTGTAAAATCCGAAAAAAATGGCAAACTTTGCCACAGCAAATGGTTCCGAGGAGCGCCGGGTCTTGTGGCACACAGGCCTTGACGCTCCGACAGATTAAAAGGGAATGCCGTGCAAGTCGGCAACAGTTCCCGCTGCTGTAACTCTTTGCCCGACAGTCGGCTGTCAACATCAAGCCGTTCTGTCGGGAAGTTCCGGATCGCGATGGTCACTGGGATCGACATCCCGGGAAGGCCCCGGAACGAGAGTAAGTCCTGCGAGGGTGCGCCTTGAAGAAAGTGCGCCGCATCTCGTCAGACCGACCCCGAAGAGAAGTCAGAAGACCTGCCTTTTGCGCGTCTCACAATTACGCTGTCCTGCGGTGAAAAGGGTAGGTAGGTCATTGATCTTACAGTGTCTTAGCTTAAGTTTTCAATTGCGGCGGTAAAGTTTAACTGCGGAGCGCACAAAATGCGCGCTCCACTAAATTTTTATTGCTATGAAAAGGTTTTTGAGGTTTCTGCTGCCTGCGGCGTTGGCGGTGGCAGTGGTTTCGTGCAACAAGGATTCGGGACCCGGCCCCGATCCCGATCAGGGTTTTGTCGCCCGCACGGGGCTCTTCGCCGTGATGGAGGGCAACGAGTTCGGTGGCGAGTGCGGTGCGTTGCTCTTTTTGGGCGACAATGTCGCTTCGCTGCCCGCTTCGCTCACCGATGCCTATGCCGCGGCCAACAACGGCCACATCGTGGGCACGGCGCTCGAGGACATGTTCATCGCCGATGGTAAGATTTACCTGCTGAGCCAGAGCACCTATAACGGCGGCGACGGTCAGCTGGTCGTTGTCGACGCGACCACCCTCGAGACCGTCCGAACCTACCCCAGCCTGGGGCTGAGTGTGGGCGACTGGCCCCAGCATATTGTTGTGGCCGGTGGCAAGGCGTTCGTACAGTGCTCATATAACTCTGAGAGCCAGTCGGGTATCCGCATTCTGGACCTCGAGAGCGGCTCTCTTGCCGCCAACGACATTGCCGGCACTTTTGGCGATTTCACCGTGGACGGAGCCACCAAGTGCCGCATGTTGCTCAGCCGTGGGAAGATATACGCCCCCTGCGGCCAGAGCCTTGCCATCATCGATCCGGCGAGCGGCACGGTGGTGCGCAAGGTCGATTTCACCGGTCGGCAGGTGAAGGACATCGTCAAAACTTCGACGGGAGGCCTGTTTCTCGTGCTTAGCGGCACATATGACATGATTTCCGGGGAGTGGGGGCCCGAGGCTTCGCTCACATCCCCCGCCTCGATCGTGCGTATCGATGCCGACGGAACGGTAAAGGACGAGCAGACGCTGCCCCTTTCGTGCGCCGTCTCGGCCCAGAGCTGGTGTTCCAACGTGGGTCTTTGCGCAAGTTTAACCTCGGAGCGTCTCTTCTTCTTTGCCGAGTGGTGGGATACGAAGATCTACTGCTATGACATCGCCTCGCGCCAGCTGACAACCATCGATCTGACGGCCAATGGCATCGACAAAACCACCTACGGCTATCTGTGCGTCGATCCGGCGAGCAACACCCTCGTGGCGCCGGTGGCTGACTATACCACCTCCGCCTTCGCCCTGTTCAACGCCACGACCCTGGCCCTGAAGAGCTATGATCCGTCGATCGTACTGCCCGTAAACTATTGTGCAGGCGTGGATTGCAGCTACCGCTACCTGCCCTCCTTCCTGGCCCGATAGCCCTCTCTCAAAACAAAAAGCCCCCGGCCGCACGTTGCTGCGGCCGGGGGCTTGTTTGTAGAGGCAGGTGGCCCGAAGCGTTACTTTTTGAACATTCCGCTGCCTATGTCGACGGCGAAGCTGACCATCTGTTGCCAGCCCCAGCGGTTGCCGTCGTAGTGGTGGACCGACGAGACTTTCAGGCGCATGTCCTTGCGCACGACGGGTTCCCAGTAGAGCTCCAGCCGGTCGTAGACGCCTTTGGTGGTGGAGTAGAACGAGTCGCCCCAATAGAGGCTCGCCCCGTAGGAGTGGTAGTAGGGCATCAGCGAGGGGCCCAGGTAGAGGGTGTTGTAGACGCCCAGCCCCCACTTTTTGACCAGCGCCTCGATCTGCACCCCGCCCCGGTTGCGATACCCCGCGTCGTAGGTTCTATCGTGCTGAGATGTCTGCAGCCACCCGACCGATACGAAGAGCGAATCGGCGCCGGTTTGTCGGCGCAGATTGACCCCCGCGTAGGGGTAGATCCAGATGTTGTCGGTTACGCCTTCGGCCAGCATCGTACCCGCATGGTGGTGCATCGAGAAGTTGTAACCCCCGAATGCGGGCCCCAGGCGCAGCTCACCGGCCGAGAAAAGGGTGAACTTCTCGCGTCGGTCGATGCTCTGACGGCTGTCCCAGTCGCAGGCGAACTCGAAATAGCCCCGCTGGCCGTATATCTGGGCCAGCAGTCCGCCGATGTTGGGGTCGTAGAAGCGCACCGAGTCGCTGAAAAAGGCGCGCGAGTAGCGTGCGATGCTCTGATTGCGGGGGATCACACCGCCCGAGACGCTGTAGTGGCGGTGGTCGTTCCAGTTGTAGTAGACAACGATCTGCGTGGGAAACTCGTAGGACGGAGCACCGAACTCGTTGATGTAGGTCAGCCCCGCCTTCAGTTGATTGCACTTCCACCCCAGGCCCACCTCGGGTGTGGCCCGCACGCCGAACAGGGTCTGCGAGGAGTTGAAGTCGCTTTTGTATTCGCGGTTGTCGAACTCCGACGCCAGGTCGATGTTCCAGATGAACTCCTGACCGTGGGCCAGCAGGGTCGCCGCCAGCATTGCGGGCAGCAGGAACCTAAGCTTTCTCATCATACCGAATTTGTGCGCTAAATTACAACTTTTCGGACGGAAAACGGCGCGACGGGCGGAGTTTTTTATGGAAATAGTCCTGTTATGTGGTTTAATGGTTGGTTTAAAAGCATCATTTTACTGTGTTTTGTCAGTGCATAGACCTTAAGTTTGGTTCATGTTTTAAAGCCTTTTGAGGCCGCTGCGCGCGGGGCGGTCCTTTTTGGCGGCAAAAAGAACGAAAAACCGCCCGGCTGTTCGCCTCGGCTACTCGCATGGAGGAAATTGAGCTACGACGCCAAATCTCCTCCTTTTAGTCCCCATTAGGGGTCTAACGTCGTCAAACAAGTGGCGTCGCTCTTCGCTCGGACCTGCGACAATTTTTGAACCGCCCGTCGCTCAATGCCGGGGTTACTTCGCCCCCGCGGGGCGATTGGGAAAGAGTTGTCGCGCCCAGTTGTTCAAAAAGCGCGAAGCCCGGCCGCCATTGGCGGGCAAAAAGACGCCCGCCTTTCTCCGAAGTTGGCGGGCAAAGGAACGCCCGCCCTTCTCCTCCTTGCAGGGCATAGTCCGCGAGCGGCCTCTGCTCCTGCTTCGAGCGTCGATTCGCGCCTCGGCCATTTCGGGCAAGCCCGATGGCTCTCGGCTTGTCGTCGATTGCGAGGAGGCGTAAACGGAGCGCGTCGAGAGTGAGGCGGTTGGGACGAAAGTCCCAAGCGAGCCGCTGTTCGAGGGCGTTAGGCGCGTAGGCGACTAAAAGCCCGAGTTCGGCGTAGCAGCCTCGCGAACAGTGCCGAGGTTGCTTAGACTTCTCCGCCGAAGTTATTTGTGAGCTATTTTGGCCTCTGACAACTTGCCGACGCGGAGCATAGCTCCAGCTATGCGACAAGGAGGCAAGGCAGGCAGAGGGCGAAATAGCCGCAAAGAACGAGAGTGGAGAAGTTTAAACAACCTCAACGTAGCCCCGCAGCACCGGCGGCGATTTTTGGCTCGCAAAAAGACGCTCGCCTTACTCCGAAGTTGGCGGGCAAAGGAACGCCCGCCCTTCTCCTCCTTGCAGGGCATAGTCCGCGAGCGGCCTCTGCTCCTGCTTCGAGCGTCGATTCGCGCCTCGGCAGAGAGTTCGAGCAAACTCGACTCTGCCCTCGGCTTGGCGTCGTTTGGCTCTTTTTCTAAAAAAGAGCCGCTCCGCGCGTAGCGGTCTCAGAGGCCTTTGACAACGGACAAACCTAAGGTCTATGCGCCGACAAAACACAGTAAAATGACGCTTTTAAACCAACCTTTTAATTGCACAACGGGCGCTAAACTCTAACCCCAGAGGGTTGCGGTTGGTGATGAGGTAGGCCGCCGGCAGCATCTGCAGATGCATAAAACAGAAGATGGAGACCCACTTGCGCGGTCTCCATCTTCTGTTTTGTGCGAACACTCTCTTTAGAACAGGCTGCAGGTTACCGTTACGCCTGCCGTAACGATCGACACCATGCTCATCAGTTTGATCAGGATGTTCAGCGCGGGGCCCGACGTATCTTTGAACGGATCGCCTACCGTGTCGCCAACGACAGTCGCCTTGTGGCAGTCGGAGCCTTTGCCGCCCAGGTTACCCTCCTCGACATACTTTTTGGCGTTGTCCCATGCGCCGCCCGAGTTGGCCATGAAGATCGCCAGCACGAAACCTGCGGTCAGACCGCCGATCAGCAGCCCCATCACGCCTGCCACACCCAGCACGATGCCTGCGAGGATGGGCACTGCGATGGCCAGAAGCGACGGGATGAGCATCTCACGCTGAGCGCCCTTGGTCGAGATGGCCACGCAACGGGCATAGTCGGGCGTACCTTCGCCCGTAAGGATGCCTTTGATCTCGCGGAACTGACGGCGAACCTCCTCTACCATGCTCTGTGCAGCGCGGCCCACGGCGTTCATTGTCAAGCCGCAGAACAGGAATGCCATCATGGCTCCGATGAATGCGCCCACCAGGATCAGCGGGTTCATCAGGTTGATCTGATACCACGACACGAAGTCGGGGATCGACGCCCCCTGCACCATCTCCCTGGTGAGGTTGATGCCCGAGACGACCACCTGCTCGCCGTTATCCAGCAAACGTACTAACGCGATCTTGATCTCCTCTATGTAGGAGGCCAGCAGCGCCAATGCGGTCAGTGCGGCCGAACCGATGGCAAAACCCTTGCCCGTTGCGGCGGTGGTGTTGCCCAGTGCGTCGAGGGCGTCGGTGCGTTTGCGCACTTCGGGGGGCAGGCCGCTCATCTCGGCGTTGCCGCCGGCGTTGTCGGCGATGGGGCCGTAAGCGTCGGTGGCCAGGGTGATACCCAGCGTCGAGAGCATACCGACGGCGGCGATGCCGATGCCGTAGAGACCTGTGCTGAGGTTGTGGGCCGAGAGTATGTCGGCCACGTCGAAACCTATGGCGCACAGATAGGAGAACATGATCGCCAGACCGATGGTGATCACCGGAATGGCCGTCGAGATCATACCCAGACCGATACCCGAGATGATGACCGTTGCGGGGCCCGTTTCGGAGCTCTTGGCGATCCTCTGAGTGGGTTTATAGGAGTGCGAGGTGTAGTATTCGGTCGACTGGCCGATGATGATGCCCGCCAGCAGACCCGAGATGACCGAGAATGACAGACCCAGCCAGTTCTCGATGCCCAGCAGATAGAGTATGGCAAAAGTGGCTGCAGCGATGAGCGCCGAACTGACGTTGACGCCCACACCCAGCGCGCGGAGCAACTGTTTCATATTGGCGCCCTCTTTGGTGCGAACCAGGAAGATGCCCAGGATCGACAGCAGGATACCCACGGCGGCGATAAGCATCGGAGCCATAACCGCTTTGAGCTGAACCTCTTCGCCATCGCCGATAAAAGCCGATGCGCCGAGGGCCGCCGTAGCCAGCACCGAGCCGCAATAGCTCTCGTAGAGGTCGGCGCCCATGCCTGCCACGTCGCCCACGTTGTCGCCCACGTTGTCGGCGATGGTGGCCGGGTTGCGCGGATCGTCCTCGGGGATACCCGCCTCGACCTTACCGACCAGGTCGGCGCCCACGTCGGCAGCCTTGGTGTAGATGCCTCCGCCCACACGGGCGAAGAGAGCCTGAGTCGATGCGCCCATGCCGAAGGTCAGCATGGTGGTGGTCATCGAGATGAGTTTCTCGGTGCCGGTCAGTTCGACAAAGTTGTTGAGAACCAGATACCATATCGATATGTCGAGCATACCCAGACCAACGACCACCAGACCCATCACGGCGCCGCTGCGGAAAGCGAGCTTCAGGCCGGTGTTGAGCGACTGGCTGGCGGCGTGAGCCGTACGCGCCGAGGCGTAGGTGGCGGTCTTCATGCCGAAGAAACCTGCCAGACCCGAGAAGAAGCCGCCCGTCAGGAATGCAAACGGCACCCATTCGTTCTGGATATGCAGACCGTAGGCCAGAAAGGCAAAAAATGCACAGAGGATCAGAAAGACGATCGTCACCACTTTGTACTGCTGCCGCAGGTAGGCCATCGCCCCGTCGCGGACGTAGAGAGCGATCTCTTTCATCTTGACGGTACCTTCGTCCTGCCGCTTCATCCAACGGAAGAAGTAGTAGGCGAAGCCCAGCGCGAGCAACGACGCGGCGGGGATCAGCCAGAAAATCGAAGGGACATTTCCCATAATAAGGTAGAATTTAAGTGATATAAAAAACGATTTAGATTGGGGTTTTCCGCAGCCGAACCGTCTGTTTTTGAAAAACCGCCCCAAAGATAGGACTTAAAATTGTATTTTTGCAGCATAAGTCGTCATAAAATGAAAAAAAAAGCCACCTCCGATCTCAATCGCCTCAGTGTCGAACAGTTTGCCGTTACGGAAAAATTACCCGTGGCCGTGGTGCTCGACAACATCCGCAGCGGCCACAACACGGGCTCTTTTTTCCGCACGTGCGACAGTTTTGCCGTCCGGCGTCTGGTGCTGTGCGGCATAACGGCCACGCCGCCCGACCGTGAGATTCACAAAACCGCCCTGGGGGCCGAACTGACCGTCGCCTGGAGCCACTGCCCTTCGACCGTCGAGGCCCTCGAGGAGTTGCGCGGCGAGGGCTATCTGATCGTGGCCGTCGAGCAGGTCGAGGGGGCTGTCATGCTGGGGCGGATGGAGTGGGAGAGGGGGCGGCGCTACGCCCTGGTTTTCGGCAATGAGGTGTCGGGGGTCGGTCAGCAGGCGATCGACCTTTGCGATCTGGCCTTGGAGATACCCCAGGCGGGGACCAAACACTCGCTCAACGTCGCCGTTGCCGGAGGCGCCGTGCTGTGGGACATCTTCTCGGCCATGACTTTATAAAAGTAAATATGCTCGCTGCGCCCCGATGCGACACATTATCGGTCGCCACTCGCCCCGAAAGAGTTTAAGTCCGTGCGAGCAGCTAACTCGGCAGACATCAAAGCATGAAATAGGGCGTGTTAACATAAATCGTTGCAAACCATTGCGGCTCGCAGAGCCGCGCAGCCCGCAGCCGCCCCCGGCGAACCGACGCCAAGCTGAGGGCAGAGCCACGCTCGGCGTGAAGCTCTGCCGAGGCGCTTCTCGACGCTCGAAGCGAGAGCAGAGACCGCTCGCGGGCTATGCCTCGCAAGGAGGAGAACCGAGCAGCGTTGCGAGGGCCGCAGACCGCTTGCGGGCTACGGCCAAGGTAGCGCGAGGAAGGCGAGCGTCTTTTTGCGAGCCAATAAGTAGCGAGGCCCCAGCGGCAAGCGGCTGAAAAGACCTTGAAGTTGAACTAAACATGCGGTCTATTGACTTGACATCTATGTTTTGTCAGCGCACAGACCTTAAGGTTGACCGTTGTCAAAAGTCTACTGAGTTCCGCTACGCGCGGGGCGGTTCTTTTTTATAAAAAGAACCAAAAATCGCCGCCTGTGCTGCGGGGCTACTGCGCACTGTTCGCAAGGCTGCTGCGCCGAACTCGGGCTTTTAGTCGCTTACGCGCTAACGCCCTCGAACAGCGGCTCGCTTGGCGCCTGCGGCTCCAACCGCCTCGCTCTTGACGCGCTCCGCTTTACGCCTCCTCGCAACGGCGGCCGGGCTTCGCGCTTTTTGAACACTCTTTCGATCTTCATCGCCTCGAAGAGGCGAAACATCCCCGGCATTGAGCCGAGGCGTTAAGCGAGCGGAGGAAATTGAGCGCCCGGCGACGCCACTTGTTTGACGACGTTAGGCCCCGCATGGGGACTAAAAGGAGGAGGTTTGGCGTCGTAGCTCGATTTTCTCCAGGCGAGTAGCCGAGGCGAACAGCCGGGTGTTGTTGGCTCGCAAAAAGACGCTCGCCTTCCTCCTTCGCGCCTCGGCAGAGAGTTCGAGCAAGCTCGACTCTGCCCTCGGCTTGGCGTCGGTTGGTTACTTTTTATAAAAAAGTAACCGCCCCGCGCGTAGCGGATTCAAAAGACCTTTGACGATGAACCAAACTTAAAAACAGTTGCAAGTCGTTGCATGTCGTTCGGCTTTGCGTAGCAAAGTCGGCGGCCCGGAGCCACCCCGGGCTACGGGCTGCAACTCTTTAGTTGTCGCACCCTCGCCTTGCGGCATCGGGGTCAGCCTTTTGCGGCAGCCCTCCGCTGGCTCCGAGCCGCAACCAACGCCAAGCCGAGAGCCATCCGAGCTCGCTCGGCAATGGCCGAGGCGCGAATCGACGCTCGAAGCAGGGCATAGTCTGCAAGCAGCCTCTGCTCCTGCTTCGAGCGTCGATTGGTTACTTTTTATAAAAAAGTAACCGCCCCGCGCGCAGCGGCTGGAAAGACCTCGAAACATGAACCAAACTTAAAGTCTATGGTAAAACATTACATGTCGTTCGGCTTTGCGTAGCAAAGTCGGCGGCCCCCCCCGCCGTCTGCGGGCCGCCCCATTGCACCGACTTTTCGCTCGGGATGACTGTTTAGACCGATCTTTCCGGCAGAGCCAAGGGACTCTTAATAACATAAATACCGCCTGTCTGACTTCCTCCTTGGGATTTATTTCGGAAATAGATATATCTTTGCCGAAAACTTCACTCATTATGTCATCAGTTCAGACCGAAGAGCGGGTAGTGACCACCTACCGCCTGTGGGAGATGAAACAGCGCGGCGAGAAGATCGCCATGCTGACCGCCTACGACTACACCATGGCGCGTCTGCTCGACGCTTCGGGCATCGACATCATTTTGGTGGGCGATTCGGCGGCCAACGTCATAGCCGGCCACGTTACCACGCTGCCCATCACTCTCGACCAGATGATCTACCACGCCCAGAGCGTCCACCGCGGCGTCAAACGCGCCATGGTGGTGGCCGACCTCCCCTTTGGCACCTATCAGGGCAACTATCGCGAGGCGCTCGCCTCGTCCATTCGCATCATGAAGGAGGCCGAGGTCGACGGTCTCAAACTGGAGGGAGGTCAGGAAGTGATCGACTCGATCAGTCGGGTGATCTCGGCCGGAATACCGGTGATGGGCCATCTGGGGCTCACCCCCCAGTCGATCCACAAGTTCGGCACCTACTCGGTGCGCGCCCGCGAGGAGGACGAGGCCCGCAAATTGCTGCACGACGCCCATTTGCTGGAAGAGGCGGGCTGTTTCGGCATAGTGCTCGAGAAGATACCCGCCCGACTGGGGGCGCAGGTAGCCTCGGAGCTCAAGATACCCATCATCGGCATCGGCGCCGGTAACGGCGTCGACGGGCAGGTGCTTGTGGCGCACGACATGCTGGGGGCCAACCACGAGTTTTCGCCCCGTTTTCTGCGCCGCTACGCCGACCTGGCCGCGGTGATGACCGACGCTTTCAGCCATTACGTGGCCGACGTCAAAAGCGGCGATTTTCCAGGCGACAACGAGCAGTACTGACAGATTGGATGGTGCGCGGGACGGCTGCTCACTGTGCGGTCTTGCCCATGCAAGACCGAAAAACTTAAGCGCTACCCGGCCGAGCCCTCGGCAGGTCTGTCGGCCTCGATGTCGTTCCGCCGTAACAGCTTGTCGAGTTTTTGGTGCAGCTGATCGACATTGTCCTGGAGTTTTTTATCTCTCTCGTACAACGATTTGAGCTTGTTGTGCATGGCAACGCCGCTTCCGGCGGCGATCGACGCGCCCAACGCGCTCAGCACGTTGGTATAGTTGCCCAGGATCAGTTGTGCATTGTCCGACGGAGCCATCCTGTTCCACGCCGGAACAGCCACCGCCACAATGGCAAAGATCACCAGATAGCCGAACAGTAACAGATAGATGAAAATCGACACCCGGCTGGCCAGCCATCACGGGAACTTGCCGAGGAACTTGTCTATGCTTTTCATGATGTGAGAACGGTTTGATATCTCTTCGGCAAATTTCAAGCCAACGGTATGTTTTCCGGAGATCATTTTTCGCCTTGGTGAGAATTGATCCATTCGCGCGGGGTCATGCCCATCTCTTTTTTAAAGCTGCTGCTGAAGTGCTTGGGGTTGTTATACCCGACGGCGTAGGCGACCTGCGATATATTTTTGTCGTATTGCAACAGCAGCGTGCCGGCGTACTTCATCCGCAGGTTGCGCCCGAACTCGTGAGCCGACAGACCCGTGAGGGATTTGATCTTGCGATAGAGCGTCGGCTGCGATATGTTCAATTCGCGCCCGAATTTTTCGGTTGTAAACTCCGGGTTGTCGATATTGTCCATCACTATGTCGGTAGCCTTCCTGAGAAAACTTTGATCGAGTGGGGTAAAGGCAAAGCCTTCGTCTCCGTCGCTTCGCCTTCGGTATCCATGCGCTATGCGCCGCCGGTTGTTGCATTGTGCGGTAACGGCCGCGAACAGTTCCGCAAAGTTGAACGGCTTGGTTATATACATGTCTGCCCCGGCATTGAATCCTGTTACCTTGTCTTCGGTATGAATCTTGGCGGTGAGCAGAACCACGGGGATGTGGGATGTTTCCAGGTTCGATTTTATCTCCCGGCACAGCTCCACCCCGTCCATTTCGGGCATGGCATAGTCCGTAAGGATGATGTCGAAGTCGAACTGGTGCGCCATTTCCAGCGCCTGACGGCCATTTTGCGCCGTTCTGACATCATAGCTCTGCTCAAAGTATGTGGCCAGCATTTGCTGCAGATCGTCGTTGTCTTCGACGATAAGTATGGAGAATTTTTCGCCCGCCTCGAGATCGTTTGTGTTCAACAGCGCACTGTCTGTCGGCGATTGCTGTGCATTTGCCGCAGATTCGTCGACAATTTGCGTCTCATTGTAGCTGCCCCGCTCGCAAGGCAACTCGACGGTGAATACGGTTCCCTTTCCGACCTGGCTCGTTACCGATATTGTGCCATTGTGAAGGTCCACCAGGTTTTTGACCAGCGAGAGCCCTATTCCGGTGCCAAAGGTGTTGAACTTGCGGTAGTCGCCCTCGTAAAACCTTGTGAAAAGCCCGCCCAGTCTCTCTTTTGAGATCCCGCATCCCGTGTCGGAGACTTCGATGACCGCCATCGTGTCTCGACGCGAAAGCCTGAGGTTCACCTTTCCTCCCTCGTAGTTGTACTTGACGGCGTTGGAGAGCAGGTTGAAAACGATTTTGTCGACCTTGTCCGAATCGAACCATCCCTGGATAGCGCCGGGTTCGGATGTAAACCCCAGCGAAATATTTTTATTCTGGCTCAGTATGCCGAAATTGTCATCGCATATCTTTTTGATGAACTCGGACAGATCGCCCGGGGAGACCCGCAACTCCAGATTGCCCGACTCGGCCTTGCGAAATTCGAGTATCTGAAGGGTGAGCCTTATCAGGCGGCTCAGATTTGCTTTCATGGTCTTCAGGATCGGCGCCAAAGCCTTGTCCGTGCTCTTCTCGGAGAACTCGTCCACCGAGCATGAAAGAATGGTCAGAGGGGCGAAGAGCTCGTGCGAAACGTTGGTAAAGAAAACGAGCTTTACCTGGTTGACCTCATCGGATTTTTGTCTTTCCAGCTGCTCGAAACGCAGCATATTCTCCAGATGCGTACGTTTTTTGTATACCCGCAGATAGTACAGCCCAAAGAGCAGGACCATCAGCGTATAGCTCATATACGCCCACCAGGAATTCCACGGGGCGGCGGCAGCCCTGATGCTGAGCACGGCCGTAGACGCTCCCCATCCCCCGTTCCCGAGCGAGGCTTTGACCATGAACCTGTAACTTCCCTTGCGCAGGTTGTACGTTATCATGGGTTTAGCCCCTTCCGTGTAGCGCCAGTGGTCGTCCAGTCCCTCCATCTTGTAGGCATAGCGTTCGGCGTGTGCGTCATAGAAGGTCAGCGCCGAGAATTTTATCGTGATATTATACTCTTTGTACGACAGTCTGACGTTCGACATGAACGACGGCGAGGGACGATCGTTTTCCGGCGAGGGCTCCATCGGATTGCCGTTTATGAGTATGTCGGTTATGATGGTATTCGGCTCGGAGGTTTTGTCGTCGAGACTCTCCGGGTAGAATGATACAAGGCCGAGGTTCGACCCGAAGAACATCTTGCCATCAGCGGTTTTGAATGTGGCGCCTCGGGTGAACGAAGCGTTCCCCGTGTCGTACTTTGAGTTGTAGAGCAGCACCTGCTTTTGCGTGGCATACGGAGAGTAGCGCAACAATCCCTTGTCGGTGCCCAGCCAAAGGTTTTGCCGGGAGTCTTCGTTGATCGAAAAGACCGCATCGGTGTAGAGCGAATAGATCGCCTCGACGATCGAGAATCTCTCCCTGTTTTGGTCCAGGCTGGCTATGGCCCCGCCTTGCGATCCGGCCCAGATCGTCGCGTGCGAGTCCTCAAAAAAACATTGTATGTCGTTGTGAGGGGCCAGCCCGTTGTCGACATTGAACGATCTTTGCCCTGCAGGTTCCCCGTTTTTGTCCAATGCCACCTCGATCATGCCGTTTTTCTCAGTTCCCAGCCACAGATTGCCGCCTCTGTCGATCAGCATCGCCTGCACCACATCGGCGGTTATCTCCCTTATCCGTTTGGTGGTGGCCAGGGCAAACCCGCCATCCTTTTTGGGCGTGAACAGCTCCAGACCCGATTGGGTCCCCACCCATATATTGCCGCGAGAGTCCCGGCGGGCCATAAAAAAATGGTCGTTGCTCAACTGCGGGCAACTCTTCTTGTTGATTATTTTGGCTGAGGTGATCTCCCCGTTCCCGTAACGGACCGACAGCGCTCCGTTGTATCTTGTGCTGATCCACATGTCGCCACCGTCCAGGGGGAGAAAGTCGCATACGGTCTGGCCCGCCCTGTAATCGCGCAGTGGGAGCGAGGAGTCGTGCTTTTTCAGCTTTTGCCCTTTGGGGATATAGGCAAAAAGGTTCATCTTTACGCCCAGCCACAGCGTGCTGTCGGGCGACAAAAAAACGGCGTTTATATCGTTGTAGACAACGCTCCTGTCCAGCGAGTTGGGTTGCAGCAGATCGAAATGGCGCCTGTAGACGACCGCCTTTTTAAGGCCGCTTCCCATGGTGGTCATCCAGATGGTCCCTTCGTCATCCTTTATTATGCTGCGCACTTCGTTGGATGCGAACAGTTCGGGATGAGTGTCGGTGTTGTAGGTCAAATGGCCGTGTTGTGCCGTCTTGTCGGTTATCACTTTCAGTCCGTCGTATGTCCCCACCCAGAGATAATGACACAGGTCGTCCTCGACGACGGACGTGATTATGCTTCCGAGCGAGTTGTCGTTCATCGACAGTTTGTACCTCGGGTTGGGCCCGAACGGCTCCTCGACCTTCAAAAGCCCCTCTCTCCACGACCCGACCCACAGATTATGCCGGGAATCTTCGTAAAAGCAGGTCGGTTTGCCGATCGTGCCGCTCATCTGCCGGTGGGGAACGATGCTGCTTCCCTCGAGGTCCATCGAAAATATGCCATTGTTCATCGTGCCTATCCACATCACATTGCGACTGTCGGCGAAAAGCGTCCGAATGTCGCATTTGTCGGGCAGGCTGGCCCTTATCTTGAACGCCCCGTCGATGTGTTCATAAATATGATTGTCGACGGCCAGAAATATATTCCCACCCGGCAGAACACATATGTCGTATATCTTCGAGGCGTTGTCGCAAAATTCGAGCCCGTATTTGGTTACGCGGTTATAGTGCAGATCCATCACCTCCAGGCCTGCCGAGGTGATCATCCACAGACGGTCGTCCCTGTCGCATGCGATCTTGCGTATGGTGTTGCTCTGCAGCAAAGAGGGGGTCGAATAGCTCGACTTGAAAACCTTGAACCCATAGCCGTCGTAACGGCACAGGCCATTGGTGGTGCCGGTCCAGATGAATTTCTGATTGTCCCTGGCAATGGCAAAAACATCGTTTGACGCCAGTCCGTCGGTGTTGTCTATGCTCGTTATGTCTATGCCATACTCACCCCCGGCCGCCAACTGCGTCCGGCCGATGGTTGCGATCAAAAGGCATATGAATATTTTTTTCATCTTAATCCATATAAACTCTAATCCGTTGTGTATTTAAAGGTTGGTTTAAAAGCGTCAATATACCGTTTGTTTTTGCGTTTTTTAGGTGTGAGTTCAGCCGCTTGCCGCTGGGGCCTCGCTACTTGTTGGCTCGCAAAAAGACGCTCGCCTTACTCCGAAGTTGGCGGGCAAAGGGACGCCCGCCTTTCTCCTCGTCGCTCGGCATAGTTGCGAGTAAACTCGCCTCTGCCTCACTCCTTCGTCGATTCGCGCCTCGGCCATTTCCGAGCTGGGCTCGGATGGCGCTCGGCTTGGCGTCGTTTGCCGCCAAAAAGTAACCAAAAACCGCCCGGCGGTGAGCGACGGGCTAAATTGCCTTGGCCCTCGCTGCGACGCCAAACCTCCTCCTTTTAGTCTCTTTCAGAGCCTAACGTCGTCAAACAAGTGGCGTCGCTTTTCGCTCGGACCTGCGCCAATTTTTGAACCGCCCGTCGCTCAATGCCGGGGTTACTTCGCCCCTGCGGGGCGATCGGGATGGATTTACTTTATTGATTATTATAAATGCACAACTGGTAAACTCTAATGTATTCCTATCAAAAATAGTCAAAAAAGGCAGAAAAAAACTATCTTGAAAGAAATACGGACACTTTGAAACGTTTGATGCCCGTATGCAATAGCCGTCCGGTTTAATTTTGTATAAAATCCGGCTCCACCTAATTTCACCAAATGAAATCGATCCCAATATCGCTGCTGATCTTTCCGCTCGCCGCCACCGCGGCGGCAAGGCCGACCTCACACACCCGGACGCCCAACTTTGTCATCGTCGTTGCCGACGACATGGGTTACGGAGACCTGGGGTGCTATGGCAACAAAACAATACTCACGCCCAATGTCGACCGTATGGCTGCCGAGGGGATACGCTTTACGGACTACCATTCCAATGGAGCTGCCAGCACCCCCACGCGCGCGGCATTGCTCACCGGACGCTATCAGCAACGCGCCGGGATGCAGGGGGTGCATATGCCCTGGGACGAAGCGACCAAAAACGTCGGACTGCAGGATGGCGAGGTAACTTTTGGCCATGTGCTGGGCCAAAATGGCTACAAGGTGGCCCTGTTCGGCAAATGGCACGTCGGCACGGCCGACTATTGCAGCCCCAACAGGCGCGGCTTCGAGAGGTTTATCGGTTTCCGCGGGGCAAATATCGATTATGTAAATCACCGCGGTGTCGAAGGGGACCGGGACTGGTGGCGGGATATGGAGCAGTGGGACGAGCCGGGTTATGCCACCGACCTGATAGCCTCGCATGCGTGCAACTATATAAGAGAGAACAAAAACGTGCCGTTCTGCATATATGTCGCCCACGCCGCGCCGCACTACCCCTACCAGGCCCCGGACGATGTCGAGTTCCGTAGGGAAAACATGGGCAAACAGCATCAATACCCGACTAAGGGGCACGATGCGGCGATGGCCTATAAAGCCATGATCGAGCGTTTCGACAAAACCATGGGAGATATTTTGGCCTCGCTCAAAGAGACGGGGCTGGCAGAGAACACCATCATTTTCATCGTGTCGGACAATGGCCCCGTCGGACCGGGATCGCCCGGCGCCCTGGGCGGAAAGAAGGGGATGCTGCTCGAAGGCGGGCACCGGGTTCCGGGCATAGTGTGGGGGGCGGACGCTTATGTGAAAGGGGGGCGCGATTGCAGTGAGACGGTCATCGGGATGGACATTTTTCCGACGATGCTCGATTACGCATCGATAAAATACAACCACGCCCGAAAGCCTTTGGACGGAGCCTCCCTCAGGGGCGTCATCGGTTCGGGGGGCAAGGCTCCCGTTCGCGACCTCTTTTGGCGCAACGGCAACAGCGTCGCCATTCGCTCGGGCAAGTGGAAAATGATACTGTATAAGAACGGACCGGTAAAGACACTTTTATGCGATCTCGAGGCCGATGCCGGCGAGAAGACAAATCTGGCCGATGCAAGGGCGGCATTGGTCGACCAGCTCACGGCAAAGATACGCGCCTGGGAGAAGAGCGTGGACAGTGAAATTAAGGAGCAAATAAATAACTAACCACTCAAATAAAGGCATACAAGATGAAAAAATTTAAACTATTTCTTCTGGCGCTATCTTCCGTTTTTCTTGCGGCGGCGTGCACCCAAAGGGAGGATCTAAGCGATGGGGATGCGGCGTTTTATGTTACCCCGTCGACACAATTTGTTCTGGGTTGTCTGGAGCAGGATACGACCATCAACCTGGTGATCCGTTCGTCGAAAGAGTGGACCGCTTCGAGCGACAGCCCCTGGAGCGACCTGTCGGTGCACAACGGCGGAGCCAACACGTCCGTCAGGCTTCATGTCGACCATAACGGAGGCACCGATTTGCGTTCGGCCCTTATCTCGTTCGACCTCGGTCGCGGTCTGGTTCGCACCATCGGCGTCAAACAGCTCGGCTCGGGCGATATTCTGGAGGTGGACGGCAGCCTGTCTCGCCAGTTGGACTATACGGCTCAGCAGATGGAGCTGACCGTCTACTCCAACATCGACCTGTCGTGCGAGTTCACCTCGGGGGGGGAATATTTCAACTGCCAGACGACAAAAGAGGGCGACTTTACCCATAAAATAACAATAAGTTGCCCGCAGAACAACGATGTGTTTACCCACGACGCCACTTTCCTGATCACGGGTTCCGGTCCCAAAGGGGTGCAGCAGAAAACCATCGCCATCTCTCAGATGTATTATGTCGAGACGCTTTCGGGCAATGTGAGAAACGACAACTCGGGCATTGCGATCCAATGGTCGGCTGCATCCTCTGCAGCGATCGGGTATTACGAACTTCAGATCACCGATAACATGCTCAACGCCCTGACCTCGCCCATCGACGTAACGAGCGAAGCCTCCATGGCGCAGCCGGAGTATGACATCGCCGGGCTTGCCGCCTTCCAAAACGCAATTACATCGGCCACGCCCAACTACATGGGCGAAGTTGTCGTAAAGGTCATCGCCAAGTCGGACGCATCCTCGCAGACCATTCTCGCCATGACGCAGGCCATCGGCGCCCATTCGCACTTTTTGAGCGGCGCCGGGACCGAAACGGACCCATACCGGATCGACTGCGCTCGCCACCTTAATAACATCGGGGCTCTGTGGGTGAAAAACGGCCCCCGACTCTCTTCGGCGAACTTTCTCCAGACCAAAAACATTGTCCTCGACGACCCGGCAGGCGTGAACACCGCTTCGGGCCAATTGGGACAGAACATGAACATCATCGCCAACTCGGCCAATCTGTTCAATGGCACCTATGACGGAGCCGGTCATCAAATAGGCAATGTCTACATATCGTCCGACGACGCCCTTGTGGGCCCCTTTGCACAGATCGGCCCGGATGGGACCGTCTGCCGCCTGACCGTCGAGGTGAACAGGATACAGGGCGATGGCACTCCCAAAACCGCCAACACCGATTTTCAAACCACGAATATCGGAGGGATTGCCGCCCTGAACCAGGGTGTCATAACCGGATGCAAAGTGGTGGCAAAGAACGCCGCGTCGGTGATCTACTGTCCCAACAATGGAGCGAAGACGAACAGTGGCGCCATCTATAACGGCTATGTGGGAGGTATCTGCGGAGGACAGGAAGGCAAGGTGGAATATTGCAGCAACTCCTGTCAGATAGTTTCGCTCAATGTCGGCGGCGGGATATTCGGCGGCATCAACAGCACCATTACCGCAAAGGGTTCTGTCAGCTATTGTTACAATACCGCCGATATTTTCGGCGGCTATCCGGGCGCAGGCGTTACCGTGCCGGGCGGCATTGTGATCCCGTCGTCGGGAACCATGACCTCCAACCAGACCGTTGGAGCGGCCTCGGGCGGCATCTGCGGCCGCGTCGAGTTCAACGGTACGGCTGCCAACGTCTACCTCATAAGGAAATGTTTCAACAGCGGCAACATTTACGGCGACTGCCTTTTGGGCGGTGTGGCAGGCAGGGTCAACATCGTGGAGATCGGCAACTGCTACAATTCGGGCAATGTTACCCAGTCGCGCAACGGCAACAACACCTATTCGGGTGGCGTGGTGGGCCATTTCAATAGCGGAAATGCGGCGGCGAAACTGATAAACTGCTACAATGCGGGGGTAATACAGTCTGCCAGGGGGATAGATTTTACGGGTCTGATCGCCGGCATCAAAAATGGCGTCAACTCTGCGTTTATAGACGTGGTCGCCTGCGGAAACACCGGCGATACGCCTGTGCTCATTTACGGGGCCACAACCTCTGTGGCCAACCAGGCCAACATCACGGGCAAAGTGCTCTCTTCGCCCGCCCTGATGCAAAGTTTGGCAAACTACTATCCTTCGTATGGCAGCGACATATGGGCCGAGGCCTCGTCGCTGGCGAGCAATCCATCGGGATACCTCTATCCGCAACTGACAGAGTTGCCGCATGTGAACAGAACTACTTATTAACCAACAGTCAGAAAAATTCAAGATGAAAAATACAATATTGCTGTTGGCCGTCCTGGCGTTATCGCTCCGGCTCACGGCACAGGTAACGGTAAGCGGGGTGGTCAGATCGTCGTCCGACACTACCGCCTTGCCCGGAGTGCTCATAACCGAGCTCGGCACCGGTCGTTTTGCCACAACTGACAACAAGGGCCTGTACAACATTCAGGTGGCTTCGGAAAACCCGGTGCTGGTCTTCTCGGCGCTGGGCTACGACGACAAACAGGTCAGCGTCGGCCGAAGGAGCGTGGTGGGGGTGATGCTCGAAACCACCCAGCACTCGATCAATGAGGTGGTGGTCATCGGTTACGGGCAGATCAGAAAGAGCGACCTGACCGGATCGGTCGGAACAATGAGTTCGCGCGACATCGAGAATTCCACCTCCATGTCGATAAACGAGATCATGTCGGGACGCCTTGCCGGGGTGAACATTCTGTCCACGGGCGGAGAGCCCGGCGCAGGAATGACCGTCCGCGTGCGAGGGTCTTCTTCGATAAACGCCGATGTCGAGCCGCTCTACATTATCGACGGCATACCCTTTGAGAAGAGCAACACGATGACCTCGGCGTTCGGCGGGGTAGGCAACTCCTCTGTCGATCCGATGGCGCAGCTCAACCCAAACGACATCAAGTCCGTCGAGGTGCTCAAAGACGCTTCGGCCACGGCGATATACGGCTCGCGCGGGGCGAACGGGGTCATTATCATAACGACAAAATCGGGACAGGAGGGGCGGACGAACATCACCTACTCCAACTCGATGGGCGTGAGCGCCAGACCCCAGAAGGAGATCGAGGTGTTGAACGCCATGCAGTACGCCGACTTCAACTACAATGTCATGAAGTATGGAGGCGTCTCGACCGATGGAAAGTACATCACCCCGAACGGCGATCAGGTCAGTTATGCCGACTCGACAGGGCACAACTGGCAAAAGGAGATGTTTCGCACGGCGTTGCAACAGAACCACAACGTGAGCATAAGCGGCGGCAATAAACAGACGAAATATCTGGTTTCGGCAGGTTACTCGGGCCAGGACGGGATCATCAGGAACTCCTCCTATGAACGCTTCACCACGAGGATGAATCTGGTGCAGGAGCTCACCCGGCGCCTGTCGGCGAACGTAACGCTCACATACACAAAGACCGGCCAGAACGGAAGTGTCATCTCCTCCGACCAGGGCAACGGCTCGGCTTCGGGCGTCATACAGCAGATGATCACCTTCCGTCCGGTCAACGTGGGGAGCTTCGACGAGATAGACATGCTGGAGTCGCCGCCCGTGGCCAATCCGCTGCTCTACAACAAACTGGCAGTAAAGAAAAATGCCTCGACCAGAACGCAGTACTCTTTCGTGCTGAACTACAAACTCACGGACGACCTTAGTCTGAAGGGATCATACAACGGATTCGTGAACAGCGTACGCACCAAAGAGTACATGCCCAGGGAGGTGGGGCCGGGATACCAGGTGAATGGCAAGAACACCAGCGGTTACGGCACCCAGAACAAATGGATGGTCGAGGCGTTTTTGAATTACAACAAGAAATTTAACAAAAATTCCCGTCTCAACGCCATGGCGGGGTATACGATGGAGCGGCTCGACTCAAGGACCGAATCGACCACGGCGCAGAACATACTTGACGGCAGTCTGGGCGCGGAGAGCATCGGCTGGGGCTCCGATGTGGTGATACCCATCATCAACAACATGTCCCAGGTGTCGCTGATCTCCTACCTCGGGCGGGCCAACTATACATATCGCGAGAAATATCTTTTCACGGCGAGCCTTCGCGCCGACGGCTCTTCAAAATTCACCAAAGACAACAAATTCTCATTTTTCCCTTCCGTGGCGTTTGCATGGAAAGCCGGCGACGAGAAGTTCTTACGCGGCGTCAGCCAGATCAGCAACCTCAAATTGCGTACGAGCTACGGCCGCACCGGCAACCAGTCCATACAGCCATACAGCACCTTCGACAGGATGAATCTGGGGTATATGCTATTCAGCGGCAAGGTGCTGGAAGGGGGCATATACCCCGCGCAAACAGGCAACTCCAACCTGTGCTGGGAGACTACGGACCAGTATGACGCGGGGATAGATCTGGGGCTGTTCAAGAACAGAATAAATCTCACCCTCGACGTATATAACAAACGCACCACAGACCTGCTGCTTCTGCAGCCCGTTTCGCAGACCGCCGGGGTCGACTATATCATCAACAACATAGGTTCGGTGCGAAATCGCGGCCTCGAGATAAGCCTCAATGTCGTGCCCGTGCGCAACAGGACGTTCATCTGGGAGTCGACATTCAATATCACCTTCAATCGCAACAAGGTGCTCGATCTGGGAAGCGTGGACTACTACTACGTGGACCCGAGCAACAATACCAACTTCATCAATGCCTTCATAGTGCAGAAGGGGCGGTCGATAGGGACGATGTACGGCTACAACTATAAAGGCGTATATCAGTACGAAGATTTCGAGGAATTCTATAATGTCGACGCTGCTACGGGAGCCATGACGCTCAAGTCGCAGCAGGAGTGCCTGGCCATCTACGATCCCCGCAGGGGATATACGCTGATGCCCGGGGTGACCGACCGCACGTCCGTTAACGTAGCCCCCGGTTTTGCCAAATACGAAGACCTGGACGCTAACGGCATAGTGGATGACCGGGACCGTACGGTGATCGGACACAGCGATCCGCTTTTCTATGGAGGTTTCAGCAATTTGTTCACTTACAAGGATTTTGACCTGAACATCTTTATGCAGTACAGCTACGGCAACCAGATATTCAACGCCGCCAACTCGGCTTGGGGCGCGGCCACGCGCAACAAGAACAAAACGGTCGAGGTGTGGCGGAATATGTGGAAACCCGACGATCCGCAAAATGGCTATCCCTACACCACCGACCTGACCGGTGCGCGCGACATTCCCTCGACGATGTGCGTCGAAGATGGCTCGTATATACGTCTGAGCGAAGTAACATTGGGATACAAACTGCCGCAAAGGATCATCTCGAGAGCAGGCATAAGCAGCATGAGGGTATTCGTGTCGGCGCAGAACCTTTATGTGCTCTCCTCTTACAGCTATTACGACCCCGACATAACATCCAACAATCCCCTGGCTGCAGGTTGGGACAGATTCTCTTACCCGCGCCCCCGGACATTTATGGGAGGTCTTTCAATTACATTTTAACTCATGCGATCATGAAAAAAATCACATATATCATAGCGTTGGCGCTCTCGGCGGCGGCGCTGCAGGGCTGCAATCCCGACTTTTTGACCGAGTCGCCCGAATCGTTCCTCACCGTACAGGAGAAATACGAAACCCTCGATGATTACGAGCTGGCGCTCAAGGGAGTATATATCGCCCTCTCGTCGACGAGCTACCCCATATCCGTCGACGCCAACTTCGGCGGCTACAGATATGGAGCGCTGGCCCTCGGCGAATGCGGCACGGACGAAGTGTTTGCAGCCAACGACCAGCGAAGCAATGAAATATCTCTGGATTCCTACGGCATTTCCGGTGCGGACCCCACATTCATAGCCCATTATGGGATAATGTACCAGGTGGTGTCGAGAGCCAACCAGATCATCTCGCGCCTGGACGACGGACGTCTCCTTGCCCGGGAGTGGGAGCCCATACTGGGCGAGGCGCTGTTTCTTCGCAGTCTTGGCTACTTCAACCTGTTGCGTTCATATGGCGGGGTGCCGCTGCTTACCCTGCCGCTCGATAACGACAGCTGGCGAGAGGGGCTGGTGCGCAATTCGATCGAGGAGGTCTATGGGTTGATAATGTCCGACCTGAACAAAGCCGACACGCTGCTGACCGCCACACCCCGCAATAACGAGGTTGGACGGGCCACGCGGCTTGCCGTAAGGACGCTTATGGCCAGGGCCTGCCTGCATGCGGCTTCGATGAAGAACGCGGCCGGGCTCGATAATGGCGGCCCGGTCGAACTCGACGGGCTCAACAGCTACGCCTGGGTCGATGTCGCCGATCTTTACCGTCAGGCGAGCCACAGTTGCGACACGGTGATAAACCTGATGCCCGGGATAGAGACGATACCGTACAGTTCGGGATTTTGGCCGAACCGCAACGGTGTGGAATCCATTTTCGAGATACAGTTTTCCACATCGTTCGCCGTGAATGTCGGCAGTCTGGTCGGCCACGCTTTCGGCATGGGTAATGGCAATGGCAAAAAATGGCTCAAGGCCACCGGGGTGGAATATTACGGCACGCTGGAAGACAACGATACCCGCACCCAGTTCAACAGGTTGAAACAGTTCTACAACAACCAGGGCAATCTGACCAACACCAACGACACGAACAATTTTTCGTTCATGAAGTATAACACCGGCTATTCGGACGATGGCGACGGAGGGACGACATCCAAAACCCCGCAGGATTTTGTGGTGATGCGCCTGGCCGAACTCTACCTCGTCAAAGCCGAAGCGCTGGCCGAACTCGCCGCGCTGGGCGACGCCGAGGGCAGCTGGGTCCAGGCCCTGCAATACCTCAACCGCATCCGCGCACGAGCAAGGGGGGCGAACGCCACGGCAGTTATCGACATTCCGTCCAACTACATCACAAATGAGCTGGAAGTTGGGACCATGAACCAGACCCAGCGAAACGATCTCTACAAATGCCTCAAACCGGTGGCCGGCATAGTGTCGATGAACGTCAACGGCGCCAACGCAGGGACCATCTCGATAGCGCCCGGCGAGTTGGATACGCCGATAAAAAGATTTCGCATATTCGTGCTCAACGAACGCAAATGGGAGTTTACGGGCGAAGGGCACAGGTGGTTCGATCTTGTAAGGCTCGGTTACCTTAAAAAGATATGCGATGCGATGGATCTGCGTTTCGACGCGGACGGCAAAACCCCGGACAATCTCAGGCGTATGCGTAACGTCAAGTCATCCAATATCTTCCGCCCCATTCCGCAAAAAGAGGCAGATATGGGCGCCAGACAGAATTTCGGCTACTGATGAAGATCGGGACATATTTCCTGTTGTTTGCTCTTGTCCCCGGCTGCGCTTTGGCGGCCGGGGTGAGCAATGGTGTGGTAAAAGTTACCCCCAACGCATCTTCCGCCACGATCTCGGTAGAGTACGATGGCCGGAAATGGGATCAGCAACCTGTCGCGGCGGCATTTGTTTTCAAGAACATCTCTGCCGACGCCACGACCGTCAGGGGCAACCTTGCGCAGAAGAACGGGACCATGGTGGGCGACTTTGAAATAGCGATCGACGGACAGACGTCCGAATTCTCTTTCACCACGGTTTTTTACCCCGACACCCTCTCAAAGTCGCTGTTCTATCCCTATCCCTTCTCTCCCCGCGCCGACGACTGTCTGGTGCTTCCCTACCGCGAAGGGATACGTGTGCGCTGCGACGATTCTTACCTTTTGGGCGGCCTGCTCGCCCGCACCGACTTCAGCTTCACCGAGGGACACAATTTCAATATGCCCTGGTGGGGGCTGGAAGGCGCGGCAGGCGGCTATGTGATGGCTGTGGTTGAGACGCCGTTCGACGCCCGCATAAAACTCAGGGACACGAACGGTTTGTGGAGCGCTCAGGTCAACTGGTTGCCCCAAATGGGAAAGTTCGGCGACAGGCGCACCATACGTTACATCCTGGGCAAAGGCGGTTATGCGGATATGTGCAAACGCTTTCGCCTCTGGGCGCAGGAGCATGGTTACGTCAGGACCCTCAAGGAGAAGCTCGCGGACATTCCCGCCACGGATGATGCTGTCGGCGGCCCTGTGATCTATGTCATGACCGGCAGGGGGGACGCTGTCGACGATTCGGACATAGTGGCGGATTTCATCAGGGGAGGAGTTACCAAAGGCACGTTCTATGGCGGTGGCGGATGGTATGCCAACATGTCGCCTCGATGTATCAAAAAAGTAAATGCCATGGGGTTCGTTACATCGCGCTACGACATAATAACCGATTTCGTGCCCGATGTCGACCTTCCTCTTGTCAACGTGAACCCCAACTGGCCCAAAGATGCCACCATTCGGGAGGCCGCCATGACAGCCGACGGCGCGCCTCACCGCAACTGGCGCGTAAAGGCCAAGGATGGCTCCACCTACAAAACATATTCGTTGTGCGACCTGCTGATGAAGAACCATTTCAAAAAGATCGACGACGATCTGGCGGTCAAATCCTATTCGGGATGGTTCATCGATGTTCTCGGTGCGGTCGAGGTGCGGGAGTGCTACCATCCGGATCACCGCGCCACCCGCGAGGAGTCGGTGCGGGCCAGGGCGGAAGTTCTGGGCATGCTCTACGATCGCAAACTGGTGGTGGGCACAGAGGCCGGCAATGTGTTCATGCTCAAAAACTGTCACCTCTTCGAGGGGCTTCGCAGCGTTCACCCGCTGACGATGCACGATCCCAAAACCTCGAAAGACGAAGAGAAGACGCACTGGATGTGGGATGCCGGCAAAATGCTGCCTGAGGAGGAGTTGCAGATGCTGATGACCTCACAGAGATATATCGTGCCGCTATGGCAGCTTGCTTTCGGCGACTGCGTACTCAGTTACATAAGATGGAACCAGCAGACCAACCGCTATCTCGACGCGCAATGGGTCTCCACACACCAGCTCTTCTCGATACTTACCGGACAGGGGGCGATGATCTCGGTGCCCGAGGAGTTGTGGAGCAGCTACCGCAAAGATATAGTCGCTATTACCAAGCGTATATTCGACGCCAATCAACCGGTTCGCTACGCCCTGATGACCGGGCACGGATGTCTGGACAAAAACAGGGATGTGCACTATTCGGATTTCGACAACGGAATGCGTATAATCGTGAATTTTTCGCAGGAACCCTTCACATACAAAGGCAGGAAGATCGATGCCAGAGACTACATTTTAGAGAGATGACCCGAGCGACCAAATTTTTAGCGGCCATGCTGCTTGCCTTGCCGGCCATTGTGTGCGCACAAAAAAATTCGACACCCGTCATAGCCATAGAGACAGACGCAACGGGGCTTTATCTGGTGGTGGATGAGCTATGCCTGAAACAGAGCCATTACGGTGCGCGTGTTGCCGACCCCGGGCAGTTCCTTCAGGTGCGCGACATGGCGCGCGATGCCTATCCGGTTTACGGCAGCGGCAATCCGAACGAGCTGGCCCTGGCCATTACGCACGGCAACGGCAATGTAACGACCATGCTCGCATACAAAAGCCATAGAAGCTGGGACGACCCCTCGGACGGCAATATAAAATGGACGGAGATAACGCTCGAGGATACCGCCTATCCCGTAACGGTGCTGCTCACCTACAAAGCTTTTGCCTGCGAGAACGTTATCCAGACGATGGCCTCGGTTGTCAGCCGCCAACAGCGCATAACCATAAACAGCATAGCCTCATGCTACCTCAATCTCAAATCGAGCGCCTACTATCTGAGCCGCCTTTACGGCGCTCCCGGTTTCGAGTCGAACCTTCTGTCCGAAAGGATGAGCGAGGGCATCAAGGTCTTCGACTCGAAACGCGGCGTTCGTAACTCTCACTACGACAATCAGTCGTTCATGATCGCCCTCGAAAATCCGGCAGGCGAGCTGACAGGCGAAGTTGTCGGGGGGGCGCTATGCTGGACGGGCAATTTTCGCATGTCGTACCAGGTGGACGTCATGCACAACTGCTATGTCTGGGCGGGGATCAATCCCTATCAGGCGGGGTATGTGTTGCTCGAAGGAGGCCGTTTCGATACGCCGTGGATGGCCCTGACCTACTCCCCTTCGGGCAAGGGGGAGATAACACGCAATTTCCATGACTGGGGGCGCAAATATATGCTCAACGAGCCGCAGCGCATACGTCCCGTGGCGCTCAACAGCTGGGAGGGTGTCGGGATGGATTTCGACCAGAAGACCATACTCGAAATGATCGACCGGGCCGCCGACCTGGGCGCCGAGGTATTTGTGCTGGACGATGGCTGGTTTGGCAATAAATATCCGCGGAACGACGAGCGAAACGGACTCGGCGATTGGGATATAAACAAAAAGAAACTGCCCGACGGTTTCACCAAATTCATCGAAAGGGCCAGGGCTCGCGGGATAATGTTCGGCATATGGATCGAGCCCGAGATGGTGAACCCCAGCCAGCTCGCCGAGAAACATCCCGACTGGATCGTCAAAGCCCCGGACCGACCCCCGCTGATGCACCTCTCGCGCCAGCGCAGCCAGCAGATACTCGACCTTTCCAACCCCCGGGTGCAGGATTTTGTTTTCGATGTCTTCGACGGCATACTCAAACAGAACCCCGAAATAGGCTATGTGAAATGGGACGCCAACCGTTACGCGCCCGACCATGGCTCTCAATATCTTCCACCGGACATGCAGGGCAATCTATGGATCGACTATGTCAAGGGGCTCTACTCGGTATACGAACGCATAGTGAAAAAATACCCGCATACGATCATCCAGCTCTGTTCGAGCGGAGGAGGCAGGGTCGACTGGGGGGCCATGGGCTATCATCACGAATTCTGGCCCAGCGACAATACCGACGCCTTGCAAAGGGTCTACACACAGTGGGGCATAAACCACTTCTTCCCGGCAATGGCGACATCTGCCCACATTTCGCAGGTGCCCAACCATACCACATCGGGGGTAACCCCTCTCAAATTCAGGATAGACGTTGCCATGAGCGGCCGCCTGGGGGTCGAACTGCAACCCAGGGATATGACGCCCGAAGAGCTGAAGACGATCTCCTCGGCCATTGCCCAGTACAAAACCATCAGGGAGGTGATCCAACTGGGCGATCTTTATCGCCTTACCTCGCCCTACGAAGACAATTTCGCCTCGATGGTCTACGTCTCCAAAGACAGGAGCCAGGCGGTAGCCTTTTGTTTCGTTACCAAATACAGTCCGGCACAGGATTATCCCGTCATACGCTTCAGCGGGCTCGATCCGAACAGGACTTATGCGATTTCCGAGATCAACCCCGGCAAAAGCAACGGTTCCCCCTCTGTGGGGAAGAGTTTTACGGGAGATTTTTTGATGAAGAACGGTATCCGCACCACTTTCTGGCGTGCCTGCGAGAGTGCGGTGTTCCGGTTGAATGCCAAATAAAGAGTCGATGAAAAAGATAATACTGGCGGTAGCCCTGTTGCTCGTTTCGCCATGGATCTGGGGGCGATCCATGCAATGCCTTCCCCTGAAAGAGATACAGGCGGGCGGCTGGATCAAAAAACAGATGGAGCGCGATATTACATCGGGTTACATATCGGCCTACGACCAGATACAGGTGTCGATGCAGGGCGATGTTTTTGGGCCGCAGAAGGCCAAAAACTACTCGATAGACCGGTTCGGCAACTGGGAGACGCGCCGCGAAACATGGTGGCCCGGGGAGCACGAGGGCTATTTTGCCGACATAGTGGTCCGCAACGCTTTCCTCACCGGCCACAAGCCCTGGATCGACAAGGCGCGCGGCATACTCGACAAGGTGCTGGCCGCGCAGGCGCTCGACAGGGACGGATACATCGGGATTTACGACCGGGAGTGCCGGCTCGATAACCTGCTCAATGAGAACGGCGAACTTTGGACGCAGAGCCGCATGTTGAACGCCCTGCTGGCGTTTTATGAGTATACGGGCGAAAGGAAATATTTCGATGCGGCAAAAAAAGCCGCGGATCACACCCTCGACCGCTATGTGAAGAGCGGTAAAACCTATTTTCAGCAGCCCAAACCCAATGGCGGAGGGCTCACCCACGGCCTGATGTTCTGCGAAACAATGGAGTGGCTGAGCCGGCTTGCCGGAGAGAGGAAATATCTCGATTTTGGCCGATGGCTCTACCGGGATTACAGTGCGGCCAAACCGGAACTGCGCAATGTCGACTGCCAGTTGGGCAATCTTCTCGACCGGGAGCGACTTTTTCAGGAGCACTCCGTACACGTGTGCGAACATATGAGGGTGGTGTTCTGGCTCAGCAATGCGACGGGTGAAAAAGCGCTCTCAGAGGCAGTCGATAACATATTTTACAAATACAAAGCCTCGCAGGGGCCTTCAGGATGTATCGTCATGGATCCGGTCATCCACGAGAGCGTAGCGGGCAATTATGGTTCGGGGTACCTGCCCTATGAATATTGCTCGATCACCGAGAGCGTGATAAGTTTTGCCTCGGCGATGCAGAAATTCGGCAGCGCATGGCTTGGCGACCAGATCGAGAAGCTCACATTCAATGCGGGACAGGGAGCCAGGCTTCCCGACGGCAAGGCCATCTCTTATGCCACTGCGGACAATCGCCGGGACGCCCTCGAAAAGGATGGTTTTCGCAACCAGGTGGCGGCCTGCCACAAGGTGGCTTGCTGCAACCTCAACGCCGCCAAACTCATGCCCTATTACGTCGCCAATATGTGGATGAAGGGGCATAACGGACGATCGTTGTATGCCACTTTGCTGGGGGCGTCGACGCTGAACACCAAAATAGGCGCTGCAAATGTGAAGATCGAGGAGCAAACCGGCTACCCGTTCGATAACAGGGTCGTTTTTGTTGTCGAGCCCTCTGTCGAAACGACATTTTCTCTGGCCGTACGCAACCCTGCATGGAGCAAAAACACCGTCGTCGAGGCTTCCGGCGCCACCCAAACCATCCGGGACGGCTTCATCGTCCTGAGCAAAAAATGGCGCAAGGGCGATCGCGTGGAGATCGTTTTCGACGAACCGGTAGAGATACGCCGTTTTATGGACAACGAGAGCTACATGACCAAAGGCGCGCTTATATACGCCGCCAGGATCGATGAAGCGGCGACCCCTACCGCACAATTTATCGCGGCGCTGGCCAACTATGACCTCGCGCCGAAAAACATGGGGCAGGCCGCAACGCTATTCGAGAAAATGATGATGCCGGCCAATCCGGCAACGCTGCTGGCCAGAAAACCCGATCTGTATACATTTGAACACAACCCGGATTTCGATGCGGACTATCCGTTCGACGCTCCTTACGGACGGATCAAGGCACGCCTTGTCGATGAGGGCCACAACAACACCGGCGCCGTTTTTGTGCCTATGGGGTCGGCCGCGCTTAGAAAAATAACTTTCAGAGAAGACAAGTAATTCATCGATCATGGATCATGTAAAAATCATACCGCTCATACCCGTTATGGGGTTGACCCTTGTCGCTCAGGCAGCGGAGAGGAAGCAGTCCCGGCCGATGAACGTCCTTTTCATCGCCATCGATGATCTGAAACCCACCCTGGGGTGTTACGGCGACAGCCGGGCGATAACTCCGAATATCGATCGCCTCGCCCGGCGCGGGGTCGTCTTTGCAAACAACCACTGCCAGTTTGCGTGGAGCGCGCCTTCACGCGCCTCGCTACTTTTTGGCCAGCGTCCAGACCAGACGCAGATATGGAACCTTACGACCCCCTTCCGCGACAAGAACCCAAACACGGTCAGCCTGCCGCAAAACTTCAGGGATCAGGGATATTTTGTTGCCGGATCGGGCAAAATATTTCACCTCGAAAGTGTAGACTCGGGGCACGACTCTCTCTCGTGGACCAAATACGTAGCCTACGACAACTACTCCAAATACCGTCCCTCGTCGATCGCCGAAGAGGTGGTCAAGGGGGTGGGCGGCTTTTTCAACAGCGAGAACACGGACCACCTGCGCAAGCTTCGCAAGGAGGCTCTGGCCCGGGGCATGACAAATGCCGAGGCGAATAAATATGCACAATCCATATTTCGCCCGCCATACGAAAGCGCCGATACTCCTGACGAGGTCTACACCGACGGGACTACTCCGCTGGTGACCATCTCGCTCATCGACCAGGCTGCGGAAATGGACAGGCCGTTCTTCATCGCGGCCGGTTTTCATCGTCCCCACCTGCCGTTCATTTGCCCCGGCAGATATTGGGACATGTACCGGGAGAGCTCTTTTGTCCCGGCGCCGTTTCAGCAGAAGGCGACAGGATCGCCCGATGTGGCATACCACGACTCTCGAGAGTTGAGGACCTACAAAACGGATGGCATGTATCCCTACGATCCCACTGTCAAGCCAGATGGCCTTGTATATCTGCCCGACAGCGTTCAACGCCGGCTTTTGCACGGCTATTATGCCTGCGTATCTTTCGCCGATGCGCAAGTGGGCAGGATCTTGGACCACCTCGAGAAAAAGGGGCTGATCGACAACACGATAATCGTACTTTGGGGCGACCACGGCTGGCATCTGGGCGACCACTCCATGTGGTGCAAACAGTCCGATTTTGAGCAGGCCACGCGCGCTCCCCTGATCATAGTGGACCCTCGCGCCGGAAAAGCGATAAAAACGAACATGATCAGCGAGATGGTCGACATCTACCCGACACTGTGCGACCTGACCGGCATCAAAGAACCCCATACGATGGCTGGCGTATCGCTGCGAAGCCTCATTTACGGGGCCGACAAGCCGGTCAAAGAGTATGCCTGCTCGCAGATGACCCGCGACAAGGGGGTTATGGGCTACACCATCCGCACGGACAAATACCGGTATACGATCTGGATCGGCGGCAACCCGCAAACCAAAAAACAGTTCTCTGCGAAGGATGTGATCGGCGAGGAGTTTTACGACTATCTGAACGATCCGATGGAGACTCGCAACATGATCGACGATCAGCGGCTCAAAGCCGAGGTGGGGCAGTTGCGCAGCTGTTTCGATCAGTATTACAAAAACAAAAGGATCATATGAAGCACAAAAGCATCTGTTTGCCGCTGGCCCTGGCCACGGTGGCTGCGACTGCGACGCCAAAGGCCGAAAGGCCTAATATAATATTGATCATCACCGACCAGCAAAACCTCGACAAAGTCAGTCTGTGGGGCGACAAGGCCGTCAGGACGCCCAATATCGACCATCTGGCAGAGTCGGGTTATATATTCCATAACGCTTATTGCGCCTTTCCGCTCTCGATGCCTTCCCGGTTCTCCATGTTTTCGGGCCATCAGCCATCGACATTCGGCGTGCGCGGGAACAATGCCGGACAGGCCGACATTTCGCAGATCAAAGCCGGGTTGATGGGCACGCTGTTTGCCGGTGAGGGCTATGATACCTATTATGGCGGCAAGATACACCTGCCACAGGACAACGACAACAAAAGCGTCGCATACTATGGCTTCAAAGAGCTATATTCCA
Source organism: Bacteroidia bacterium (assembly GCA_025999315.1). Classification (GTDB taxonomy): domain Bacteria; phylum Bacteroidota; class Bacteroidia; order Bacteroidales; family Rikenellaceae; genus JAIRQC01. Next base: position 40,281 of record BNXD01000005.1, read on the forward strand.
GACAGATTCGCGACAGGCTCGGCGTTGAGGCGGCGGCAAAACTCCGTCAGATATACGGCACCGGGAGGCCCTTTCTGCTTGTGGCCTCGTTTCTCAATCCGCACGACATCTGCAGCTTTGACGATGCGATAGGCAAGGTGAACGACGGCAAGGATCCGCATCGTTTCCCGTTGACCAACAAACATTATCAGCAGGCGTTGAGTTTGCCCGTCGATGCTCTGCCACCGCTTTTGTCCGACCATGCCCAGATGAGCGGCGCACCGGCAAAGATACCGGGTTATGCCCCGCCGTTTACCGTCGGCGAGTGGCGCATCCGGCGTTGGGTCTATGACCGCCTTGTCGAGGATGCCGATTCCGATATGGTTCCCCTGGTAAGGGCCATCGACGAGTTGGGCGTATTGAAAAATACCATCGTCATATTCACATCCGATCACGGCGATCTGGACAGCAGCCATAAAATGGAGCTTAAGAGTTCGCCTTTGGATCGTTGCAACAGAATACCGTTCATATTCACGGGTCAGGGGATAAAAAAAGGCGAAGACAGGGCAAACTATGTCAACAATGGCCTGGACCTTATACCTACGCTTTGCGAGTTGGCCTCCATACCCGTTGCGAAAAACATGCCCGGCAGATCGCTCAAGCCGTTGCTCGACGGAAGCCGTTCTGCGCTCGAGCGCGACCACATCTTCTCGGAAGGTTCTGTTTGGTACTCGGTGATATTTCAAAACCGCTACAAATACACAATGCTGGAGGCATCGCCGGCGACCCCGATGCTGTTCGACCTCCAAAAGGACCCTCAGGAGATGGAGAACCTGGCGCAGACCCCCGAGTTAAAAGAGATTTGTGCTCGATGCGAGAAACTCATATTGGATGATCTTGCTGCCAGAGGGCTGAAAATAGTCAAACCGGGAGCAAAGAACGATCTCGAACTCTGACATGGAGAGGCTGGCCCGGTGATCGAGACCAAAGGGCATGGCGGCCCCGTCGGCGGGGCCGCAACCAGGCTCGGGATCAATCGTTCCCGCCCCCTTTTTTGTATGGCTTCACCGGTTCGGCATTCTCAACGGGTATGAGCGAGCGCATTTTGTCCGCAACCGTTTTGTATTTCGGATCGCTTATCAGGTTGTTCCATTCCATGGGATCGACGTTGTGATCGTAGAGCTCCTCCGCTCCGTTGGCATAGACATTGTAGCGATAACGCTCATCGCGCAGAGAATGATTCTTGTAGCCCATTGTCGTAAGCGAGGGATGGTCCCACTTCATCTGTGGCGAGCGCAACAGGGACGCCATGCTGCGACCTTCGACATGGCTGGCCGCGGGCAGACCGCACAACTCCACGAGCGTAGGATAGATGTCGATCAGGTTGACCGGACGGGCGCACACTATGGGTTTGGTGACCCCCGGCACTTTTATGATCATCGGAACACGGGCCGCCTCTTCCCACAGTGTCGCTTTGCGGTAGCGGAGCTTTTCGCCCATATGGAAGCCGTTGTCGCCGATAAATATCACTATCGTGTTGTCCCTGTACTTGCTGCGATTCAGAGCATCCATCACAACCCCCATACACTGATCGACATAGCTTACGCACGCCATATAGGCGCGGGTCGCATCCTTGAAAACCCCATACTCCTTGAAAAGGAGAAAATCGCCCGAAGGTTTGAACATCTTTTTCCCATCCCTGTCAACTATATCGTCCAGGTCGTCATCCCGCCACCGGGGGACGACAACCTTTTCGAGCGGATAGAGATCGAAAAACTCCTGGGGGACATGCAGGGGAAGGTGGGGACGTGTGAATCCGAGCGCCATGAAAAACGGCTTGTCGAAGCCGCCTGCCAATTTTTCGGCAGCCCACACGGCTGCAGTGTAGTCGGGGGTGTTTTCTTTCGACGGCTTGCAGGCTCCCCAGTCGAATGTCGATCCTCCAGACCTTTTGGGGAGGCCGTTGAGCATCTGGGATGTGCCGGTGGAAAAACTGCCGCTACCCTCCGTCCACTCGTCGAAAGCCCACTGCCCCTGTTCGTTCATGCTTTCCGAAATGTGCTTGTGGAATATCTTGCCTCGCGAGAGCGAGTAGTAGCCGTTGGCCGAGAAATATTGCGGCATGGTCTGCACCGAAACCGCCCTGGGGCTGTCCGTCATGTTCTGCTCATTTCCGTATATGCCGGTGGTGCCGGGCCTGAGGCCTGTCAGCATGGCCGTCCGCGAAGGGTTGCTCACCGATGCGGCGCACTGGGCATTGCTCATGACCATCGCTCCCGAAGCGGCAAAACCATCGATGTTGGGTGTTTTGATCTGCGGGTTGCCGCCAAGACAACCCACCCAGTCGTTCAAATCGTCCGAAACTATCAGCAGGACATTCATCTGTTGTTTTTTGGCTGCCGTCGCTGTCGAGGCATAAACTGCGACCGAAGCTGTCAGAAGCGGGAAGATAAGGTTTTTCATAACTTTAAGCGAATTACTATATGGATATAAGATGAAAGACACCCGTCATCATCTTATATCTATGATAAACTCTATTGTACGCTCAAAAGTATGAATTTAATTCAGGATCGCTACAGGCGTGAAATATTTGCCGACCTATTGAACGCATCGAGTACTTTTTCGCCGCAATATATGCCTACCTTTGTTGTATGCAATAAAAATTTACTCTTGTAAAGTATGAAAAATATCGCTTTTACAGCTATTCTTGGCGCTCTGGCTGCCCAGGCGTCGGGGGTCGAAAACCGCCCCAACATAGTCGTTATACTTGTCGACGATATGGGATACAGCGACATAGGATGTTTCGGCAGTGAGATACGCACTCCCAACATCGACCGTCTGGCAAGAGAGGGGATGTCGATGACGCAATTCTACAACACCGGACGAAGCTGTCCCTCGCGTGCAGCCCTTCTGACGGGCATGTACCACCATAAAGCCGGCATGGGAGCCATGATAAGGCCGGTGGGCGATATTCCCGCATATCAGGGCTACCTGAATGCAAACTGCATGACCATTGCCGAAGCCCTCGGGGCCAACGGGTATGCCACATACATGAGCGGCAAGTGGCACCTTGGCGACAAACCGGGACAATGGCCCGCGGACAGAGGTTTCCAGAATTCGTATGTCTTTCTTGGAGGGGCCTGCAACTATTACCATCCCAACAAGCCCGGCAGCAAGAGCAGCAACATGGCGCGCAACCACGACTACATATCCGTGCCGGGAGAGGGGTTTTATATGACCGATGTCCTGTCGGACGAGGCGGCGAAATTTATAGGCGAGAACCCCCGGGACAAACCGTTCTTTCTCTATCTGGCCTACACGGCCCCACATTGGCCCCTGCAGGCCCCTGCCGAAAATATCGCACGCTACAAAGGCGTTTATGACAGGGGGTGGGACTGGATGCGCCGGCAGAGGTATGAGCGAATGGTCAAAAGCGGAATAGTCGGCAAGAACGAAAAACTCTCGCCCCGCAACGAAGAGGTGCCCTCGTGGGAGGGCCTTGGCGACGCGGACAAAGCCAGGTGGGCCCGACTGATGGAGCTCTACGCCGGGGTGATCGACCGCATGGACCATGGCGTGGGTGTTGTGATCGACGCCCTCCAAAAGAGCGGGCAACTGGACAATACCGTCGTCATGTTCCTGTCCGACAATGGCGGATGTCGCGAGGAGACAAAAGATTTTGCCGACCAGAAAGATTATCCCGGAGTGTGGGGCAGCGGCGAGTCGTTCCAGTGCTACGAATTGTGGGCCAATCTGAGCAACACCCCCTTCAGATATTTCAAACGCTGGATGCACGAGGGGGGAATATCGACGCCATTGATAGTTCGGTATCCGAAAATGGTTAAAAAGGGCTCGAAAAACAATGTGCCAGCCCATCTGATCGACATTATGCCCACCTGCCTCGCCCTCTCTTCCACCTCTTATCCTGCCGAAAAAAACCTCAAACCGCTCGACGGCATCAGCCTGACGCCGCTGCTTGGGGGCAGCGACAGTCCGCTGCACGATGCGCTGCTGTTCGAGCATTTGGGGTTCAGGGCGCTAAGGGCGGGTGACTGGAAAATAGTCTCTTCGTTTCCCGACAACAAATGGCAACTCTACAACATGGCCCTGGACCGCAGCGAACTCAACGATCTGAGCGACCAAATGCCCGAAAAAGTGGAGGAACTCGCATCGCTGTATCGCAGCAAAGCCGCCGAATCGGAAGTAACGGACTGGCGCGAGGTCATGCAACGCAATCGCCAAATGTCAGAAACCAAAACAAAGACCAAGAAATAGCTGGACGGGAAATTAATGTGAGTTTTGCATATTTGGCCGCAGAGGCAGTGGCGGTAAATATTTGTTTTACAAATATTTACCGCCACTGCCCCTGCGACTAAGCCGCTGCTCGATCACCGGAAGCCAAGCGGGAACAAATATTATAAAATCGACACCCCCGCCCCTCGACAGGCCGACTACTATCCCCGACTACTATCCCCGACACTCCCAGATACTCGATCGACCAACCACTCTCGCCCTCAACTCCCACCGGTCGGACAACCACCCCGGAATCCTGCCGGGAAACTCATCTATGCGTTTTTCATGATTTTGATAACTGCTTGAAAATCCCCCTCCTATCAAGATTCAAGCCAACGTCGATTTTCCCGATGCAATAAATGTAAAATATTGATTATTAGTGGTTTCACATTAATGAAGTACAGATGGGATACAAAACCGCACTGAAATTGGATTTATACCTGCTGCGAGTTAATCGTTTCTCGCATAGAATCTACAACCTTATCAAATAATTCTTCAAGGCACTCTATTGATAGATTATTAATTGTAGAATCGGTTTTTACATAATAATATAGCCGGTCATGGAAATTAGACAATGATTCCTCAACGCAACCATCTCCGATAAGTTCTATTCGAGATACTGCGGCTTCCCACTTAGTGGAAATCTCGTGGTCCTCAATGACCATCTTAAAGGCAGTACCTTTAGACTCTCCTATTAATCCAAGTAAATTTCTACTATCTCTGATAACCTCACTATAACAGGTGATTTTCAACTCATACAAATATTGTTCACGAGCTTTTAACGCAGATACCTTACTTTGCTTGATAGCCCCATAATATCCGAACCAGCCACCAATTGTAGCTCCTATTAATGCTATTAATGCGCCTATGATAGTATTGTATATTTCAGTCATAAAAACTTAATTGTAATAGTGTTCAATATTTAGTAAATCTCACATTACTTCCCAATACCCACTTCGCGGCGAGCCGTGATGAACAATAACGCCGTCCGCTGTCATTTTTTGCAAATGGTATTTCACGCCGTCGGAAGTTATACCCAGCATCGCCGCTAATTCATTTCGTGTGATTTTTGGATTGTTGCGCATCTGCTCCACTATCTTGTCGCGCGGGGTACGGGTTGCGCTGTTCTCTATTGTCAGCGTCTGGTCGATTACGCCCAGTATAAATTCGATGAACGGCGTGCAACCGTCATCACCACCGCTGGCCTCGATTGCGTGATAATATTCTTTACGGTATTTGTAAACGATATTCTCTATTGGCAGATTCTTGAAAACAGGTCGCCACTTAGAGAGGATAAGCGTTTGCCACAGTCTGCCGGTACGCCCGTTGCCGTCTGAAAACGGATGTATAAACTCGAACTCATAGTGAAATACGCTGCTTTTAATAAGCGGATGTTCTTCTGTCTCGTTCATCCAGTCAAACAAATCACCCATCAGATACGGTACACGCTCTGCCGGTGGCGCATAATGTATAATCTCTTCGCCAGACGCCACGCCGGCGCCTCGCTTACGAAATCGTCCGGCATCGTCGATCAATCCGGCTTCCATCGTTAGATGTGCTTTTAGCAGATCGTCCATGCTGTTTTGGTTTAGCACATCGAGTAGCTCGTAGGCTTTGATGGCGTTTCGTATTTCCTGCACTTCGTTGATCGGTGCAATCACAGGTTTACCGTCCAGAATAGCCGTAATCTGATCTGTGGTCAGCGTATTGCCCTCGATAGCGAGAGAGCCTTGTATCGTCTTTACCCTGTTTGCCCTGTGCAGGCGCAGTCCCTCTTGCACATTGAAACTTCCTACGGCCTCGCTTATCTTGGAAACAAGACTGGTGATTTTGGGCGTTATCTTGTATGGCGGAGTGTATGACATAGAGCAAAGATAGCAATATTTTTGATTTGGGTAGTTTATTGGGTAGATAGTTTGGGGTAAGACTACCCAAATCAGTTAGGGATTATCGTGAACATCACAACGAAAAGCCCGATACTCCAAATCAGAATCTGATACCGGACAAACTCTTATGTGTTCTGCAAATACTCCTTCCTGACTGCCATGAAACTTCGGAAATAGCGCTTCGTTGTTTTTATGTCCATCTTACTTTATAGACAATTCATTATAAATCAATTCTGTCAAACCCGTTGCGCATTTAAACATCACCTGTTTTTCGGCCTCTTCGAGGCCGGCCCGGCCGCAGCCACACTCTGTGCTTCCTGGACGGAGGGCTGCAGTCTGTCGTCGTTCGCGTCGGAGCCTGCGGCCCGACATCTATCGGTTTGCCCGGGCAGCCCCCCGCCGCCTGCGAGCTGCCGACAAGACCTCAAATTCAGAAATAATGCTTTTAACCCAACATTTTCAAAATGCACAACGGGTTTTATTATTGTTTTTCGTGGTGCGTATTTATAAATAAGTTCTGTTCGTATTCTACTGTGAATCAATGTTATGACGTTCTTTTATTTTTCGCAACTCATTTTGAACTTCGACATCAAAACGAGTAATATCCTCTGTTGTTAATATTCCATCATGGAAAAGCTCAAAAATTGTTATAAAGTAATGTGAGCCGCTCAAAGCATCGTATCGCCTCGCAATCTGTTTATCAAAAGAAGTAACTTTCTTGTACAGCTTAAGATAAAGTTCATGCGGGTCTCCGGTTTCCCACTCCGAACTATTGACAAATTCTGCTATTGTATCTGTAAATGATTTACATTCATGTTGAAGTCCGAGTTGTATCAACTCGCGAGCAATTTTCTTCTGACTTTTCGATAGCTCAATCATTGCAATTTGTATTTTTAAGTCATTGATAATTAATGCCTACTTCCCGATGCAGAACCGGGAAAATATCTCGCCGAGGATTTCGTCGGTGGTGATTTGGCCCGTGATGGTGCCGATATGGTGGATCGCCTGGCGCAGCTCCTGCGTCAGCAGGTCGGTGGGCAGGGTGGCGGCGATGCCCTCTTCGACGCGCGTCAGGGCTTCGCGGGCGCGCGTCAGCGCCTCGACGTGGCGACTGTTGGAGAGCACCGTGTCGCCGCCGTACACCGCCTCCACCCCTGTCGAGGCGCTCAGCCAGGCGGTCAGCCGGTCGATCCCCGTGCCGGTTTTGGCCGACAGGGCGATGGCCGGATAGCCCGCCGCCTCGCCGGGCAGCGCAGTGGCGGCGGCCGAAGCAGTCGAAGCACCCGAAGCGATTGGCATGGCGGTCGGCATGGTGATTGAAGGCCCGCCCAGGTCGGCCTTGTTGAGCACGATGCAAAGTTGCTGATCTGAACGCAGGTTCAGCGCGGCGATCTCGCGCGCGAGCGAAGCGTCGTCGCGGGCCGCGCTCATGTCGCACACCAGCAGTACGATCCGGGCGCGGTGAGCCGCCGATAGGCTGCGTTCGATGCCCATCAACTCCAGAGTGTCCTCGGTGGGGCGTATGCCGGCCGTGTCGATCAGCCGGAAGAGCGTTCCGTCGATGGTCAGCCGCTCCTCGAGGGTGTCGCGCGTGGTGCCGGCGATCTGCGAGACCATGGCCCGTTCGTCGTGCAGCAGGCGGTTGAGCAGGGTCGATTTGCCGACGTTGGCGTCGCCCACTATGGCCACCGTAACGCCCTCTTTTATAGCGTTTCCCACCCGAAACGAAGAGAGCAGCGCATCGATGCGTTCGGCGATCTCCTCCACCGCCTGCCGCAGCTCGCGGCGGTCGGCAAAGTTCACATCTTCCTCTGCAAAATCGAGTTCCAGCTCGAGCAGCGAGGCGAGTTCCACGAGCCGCGCGCGCAGCCGTGCCAGGTCGGCCGAGTAGCCCCCCCGCATCTGATTCGAGGCCAGGGCATGCGAAGCGCGCTCCTCGGCTGCGATGGTATCGGCCACCGCCTCGGCCTGCGACAGGTCCATCTTGCCGGCCAGGAACGCCCTGACCGTGAACTCTCCCGGCCCCGCCGGACGCGCTCCCCGCTCGACCAGCAGGCGTACGATCTCCGCGCGGATGTAGGGCGAGCCGTGGCACGAGATCTCCACCATATCCTCGCCCGTATAGGAGCGCGGCGCCCGGAACAGCGACACCAGCACCTGGTCGATCACCCGCTCTCCGTCCACAATCGTCCCGTAATGAAGGGTATAGCCTTTAGCCGCGGCCAGAGCGCCGACGGTCGCTCCCAGGGCCGACTCTGTCTTCCCCGGCGTTTCTGCGCTGTCCGCAGCCACCTCCTCATTGGCGTCGCGCTGGACAACCATTGCTTTCAGAGGCCAGAAAACAGTGCCGCAGAGCGCTATGGCGTCGCTACCGCTGACGCGGATCACGGCGATCGCCCCTCCCGGAGCAGTCGCCGGGGCTACTATGGTGTCGGAAGTATTCATTTTCACAATATGGCAATGCAAAAAAAGCTACCCTTGCAGGTGGCTTTCTCACTGAAAATCTGACAAGATCGCCTCGCAAAGAAACACGCGGGCTTTCTCTCCGAAACTCTGACAGTCGGGGTAACAAGATTCTTCCTTGCGCCCCCCCCCCAGAAATTCAATATAATTTTTACCTGCCTTGTTTTATTAACTATTTTCAGTATATTTCACTTATAATCGTATGGTTGTCTTTGATTTATTAAGACTTGTTTTGATTTGGTGTGTTCCAAAAGTGGTCCGCTGAATTTTTAATGTACAAAGATGATAACTTTTTTGAAAAGAAACGACATACCCAATAAAAAAGGTGAATATGCCGTGCGAATGAGGGTAAATAAAGGATAGGCAACGTTTTATGTGCCTATATACACTAATATTTGCTACCTTTGCTCATATTTACATAGTTGAAACTTATGAATAGCATGGAAATTAACTTGGGGAGGGCTATTGATTTTTTTTACCCGACTTCGTCATCATTAGAATTAGTGTATTTTGAGGCCATTGCAAATGCAATTGACGCAGGGGCTAATAAAATACAAGTTATTATTTCCGTAGATGCTTATTCTGAACCAGAATCTCTGACTATTACGATATGTGATAACGGAGAGGGTTTCACAGATGAACGCTACCGGAAATTCTCAAAGTTGTTGGAAACCGAGGAAGAAGATCATAAAGGGTTGGGACGATTAGTCTTTCTAAAGTATTTCAAGAAAGTCGAGATTGAAAGTATCTTTGGAAATCAAAGTAGGAAGTTCACTTTTGAGAAGAACTTCGACAAAAATAATTTTACACTTACACCTATTGCTGTCAGTACTCTTACTGGTAGTATTTTGCGCTTTAGTGGGTATTTGAAACAGAAATTATATTCCTATGATTTTCTAAAGCCTGTATCTATTAAACAATCTTTGCTTTACCATTTTTACCCTCATTTGTTTTCAATTACTAAGTCAGAGAAAGATTTAGCTATTGAGGTAGAATTGACAACGCAAAAGCCTAATCCGGAGCAAGGATTTTACAATGACACCCAAAGATTAATTGCCAGCCAAAGTGTAGATTTAGAGAGTAAATCATTCCCTGCTGAGGGATTGGATCTTTTTGAGACAATCGATCTATTTTACAAAATTAAGCTAACAAACAGAGAATCGTCACTAGTAACAGCTATTTGTGTCGATGGCCGCACAATCCCCATTGACATAATGTCAAGAGAATCTACGCCAAGGGGATATGAGATAGTATTTTTGTTGTATTCGGATTTCTTCACAGGTAAGACTAATCCGTCAAGAGAAGCACTGACTCTTGATGAACAAGAATTAAAGGTTGTGAAAAATCTATTCCGGAAGAATGCTACTATCATTCTTAATGAAAAAATCCCAAGTATTCAAACAGAAAACAAACAGATTACAGAATCATTAAATAACAATTACCCTCATTTAACAGGATATTTCGACGAACAACCAATTGGGATTATTGATAGGAATAAAGCCATTGAAGTGGCACAGCGTAAGTTTTTTCAGGATCAGAAAGAGGTGTTAGATGGCGCGAACACGGTTTCTAAAGAACAGTACGAAAAAGCACTCAATATATCCTCGCGGACTTTAATGGAGTATATCCTATATCGTAATGTTATAATTAAGAATCTGAAAGGAATTGATTACAAGAATACGGAGGCGGATATCCATGACATTATTGTTCCCAGAAAAAAGATATGCACAAAGTCTGACTTGATTAACGATCTTTACACCAATAATGCTTGGCTGTTAGATGATAAGTACATGTCTTATTCTACAATTCTAAGTGACTTAGAAATAAATAAGCTTATGCCACACCTTGCATTGGATAGGGAGAGTGTAGAGGATGAGAAGCGTCCAGATATTACAATCGTTTTTTCTAATGATGTTAAATCCGAAGAATCGACACAATCAGATGGTGCAAATCAGCAAAAAATAGATGTTGTTATTGTTGAATTAAAGAAATTAGGATTGCCGTTAGCCAAAAGAGAAGAAATTGTCAGTCAATTAAAACAACGAGCTCGAAAGCTTGCAAACTACTATCCCGATAAAATTCAGCGCATTTGGTTTTATGGTATTGTTGATATAGATAAAGAGTTTCGCATTTCCTTAAAGGAAGAACAATATACTGAATTATTTTCTGCTGGATCAATGTTTTATAAAGAGCATTCCGTTATAATAGATGAAGAAAAGGATATTCGAATCCCAGTGGGTCTCTATGTTTTATCATTTGAAACGTTCTTAAAAGATGCAGAGATACGAAACTCTACATTCTTAAATGTGCTAAAGCAGGGATTTGCAAAAGGTCGTGAGAAGTTAAACGATACAGATACTCCACAGGAGTAAGGTAATGTGTGCGACAGTTTACCACGTTCCCCATAATTAGGTATCAGTTTCGCTTTATTTTACGATACTAAATTGAATGTTTATTTTAGCGAGAGTTTGATTTTAAATCCATCGAACCTCATAATTTTATAAGAGAGTCAGAAACGGCTCTCTTTTTAATTTTCTCTTGGTCGGTGGGATTAATTATTGTTGAGGCTGCAATGACGTGTATTGACTTGTTTTCATAAACACTTGAAAACTTAGACAAAGCAACCTTTGATGATTCCAAACAATAATTTACTGAAACACAAAAGTCGGATTTCGGGAAAGTAAGGTTTTTATAATCGAATGTCAAACATAACTATGTGGATGTCAAAATATTGTCAAATTCAGTCCAGTTCAGAAACCTGTGTCCCAAAAGTGTTCAGGTAACCTTATGAAAGAAAAAACCACTTACATCTGGGAGATATAAGTGGCTGAAAATCTTTTGTTCTTAATGGTCGGGGTGACAAGATTCGAACTTGCGACCACACGCCCCCCAGACGCGTACTCTAAGGGGTGCTTATGGGCGTTAAATCAGTTAGTTACGCGTGTTCTATGCTGATTGGTTGACGTGATGGTTGATAATTTTGCCGAGCCGAGAAAGGTTAATAAATAAGTTATCTGTTTAAGAATCAATAATATTTGGTCAAAATAGCCACGAAAAAATCGCGCCATAAATTCTCGCCCCTTGTACTTTTAAGATATTATTCTGTCTCAGTTATATAAATTATATTATTAAATTACCCAAATAAGTTATATCTTTGTAGTCTCACTGATTAAACAGAAAGACAATGGGACGTAAGGTGAAACAACTAAAGAATTACACTACCGAACAGGTAGAGGCGATCTTTGAAAGCGATGAAAATAATATTGTTGGAGTAAAGCTGTATGCCATTATTCAACTGACAAGAGGTTACAGTACCCGCAAGCTGG